>JAJAYV010000028.1 GCA_026786045.1 Frankiaceae bacterium
CCACGACGACCGCGGCGTCGACGACCCCGGCCGCGGAGGGGTCGCCCAGCTGGGCGGCGAGCAGGGCCAGCAGCGGGCGGACCCGCTTGCCGCCGGCGTCGACGAGGTGCCGGGCGGCCTCGCCCAGCAGCGGGTGGGCGGCGACGACGACCTGCTGCAGCCGCTGCTCGACCTCGCCCAGGCCGTCCTGGACGGCGGCGGCCAGCTGGGGGTCGGCCGCCTCGAGGACCGCTCCGCCGCTGATCACCATCAGGACACGAGCCGGGAGGCCTGCTCGGCCAGGTCGAGGACCGGCTGCGGCAGCACACCGAGCACGACGGTCACGGCCAGGCCCAGGGCGATCGCGCCGGCGGTGAACCCGCTCGGCACCGAGACCGTCGGACCGTCCGGCGCCGGCTCGCTGAAGAACATGAGCACGACGACGCGGGCGTAGAAGAACGCGGTCACCGCGCTGGTGACGACACCCACGACGACCAGCCCGGTCGCGCCGCTGTCGACGGCGGCGGTGAACACCGCGAACTTGGCCATGAAGCCGCTGGTGAGCGGGATGCCCGCCAGCGCGAACAGGAAGAACGCGAACGTCCCGGCGACCAGCGGGCTCTTGCGGCCCAGCCCGGCCCACTGGGCGAGGTGGGTGGCCTCGCCGCTGCTGTCGCGCACGAGCGTCACGACGGCGAAGGCGGCCAGCGTCGTGAAGCCGTAGGCCAGCAGGTAGAACATCGTGCCCGCGAGGCCGGCCGGCGACAGCGCGATGACGCCGACGAGGATGAAGCCGGTGTGCGCGACGGCGGAGTAGGCCAGCATCCGCTTGACGTCGGTCTGGGTGACAGCGAGCAGCGCGCCGACCACCATCGTGAGGATGGCGACCGCCCACATCATCGGCTCCCAGTCCCACTCGACCGAGCCGAAGCCGACGTAGAACACGCGCAGCAGCCCGCCGAAGGCCGCGATCTTCGTGCAGGCGGCCATGAGCGCGGTGACCGGCGTCGGCGAGCCCTGGTAGACGTCGGGCGTCCACGCCTGGAACGGCACGGCGCCGACCTTGAACAGCAGGCCGACCGCGAGCAGCGCGATGCCGGCGAGCAGCAACGCCTCGTTCGACTGGGCCAGCCCGGTGGCGGCGGCGACCTCGCCGAGGTCGACGCTGCCGGCGTAGCCGTAGAGCAGCGCGACGCCGTAGAGGAAGAACGCGGAGGAGAAGGCGCCGAGCAGGAAGTACTTCATGGCGGCCTCCTGCGAGAGCAGGCGGCGGCGACGGGCGAGGCCGGCCATGAGGTACAGCGGCAGCGACAGCACCTCGAGCGCGATGAACATCAGCAGCAGGTTGTTCGAGGCGGGGAACAGCATCATTCCGCCGAGGCTGAACAGGGCCAGCGGATAGATCTCGGTCTGCACGTCGGTGGCCTCGGCCAGTGCGACGTCCTCCCGCGACCCGGGCAGCACCGCGGCCCTGGACACGACCGCGCCGCCGGACGCGTCGAGGGAGCGCTCGCTGATGAGCAGGATCGCGGCGATGCCCAGCACGGCCAGAGTGCCCTGCAGGAACAGCGTCATGCCGTCGACGGCGATCGCGTCGGCGAAGACCAGCTCGTGCGTGCCGGCGAGCAGCACGACGGCGACGAAGGCGGCGAGCAGGCCGACGATCGCGACCACGATCTGGGCCAGGCGGCGCCGGCGGGCCGGCACGAACGCCTCGACGAGGACGCCGACCAGGGCCGTGCCGAACACGATCAGCAGCGGGGCGATCGGCCCGTAGCTGAGCTGTGGGGACAGGATGTCGGTGGGCATGTCGTCCTCAGCGGGTCGGGGCGGCGGCCGGTGCGCCGTTCCCCTGGGTCGGGGCCGGGTCGGTGAACCCGGCGTCCAGCATGGTCGCGTCGACGGCCGGCGTGATGACGTCCGTCAGCGGCTTGGGGTAGAAGCCGAGGAAGACCATCAGGGCGAGCAGCGGCGCGACGGCGAGCACCTCGCGCAGCCGCAGGTCTGGGATCCGGTCGCCGATGCCGGCCGGCAGGCGCAGCGGCCCCTGCATCGTGCGCTGGTACATCAGCAGGATGTAGAGCGCAGCGAGGATCACACCGATCGCGGCAAGCACCGCGGCCACCGGGTAGCGCGAGTAGGTGCCGAGCAGGACGAGGAACTCACTGACGAAGGTCGACAGGCCGGGCAGCGCGAGCGCCGACAGTCCGGCGACGAGGAACGTCCCGCCCAGGACCGGCGCGACGTTCGCGACGCCGGAGTAGTCCTCGGTGAGCCGGCTGCGGCCGCGCGCGATGAGGAAACCGACGACGAGGAACAGCGCCCCGGTCGAGAGTCCGTGGTTGACCATGTAGAGCACGGCGCCGGTCTGGGACTGGCTGGTGAAGGCGAAGACGCCCAGAGCGATGAAGCCGAAGTGCGAGATCGACGTGTAGGAGATCAGCCGCTTGAGGTCGCGCTGGCCCATCGCGAGCAACGCGCCGTAGAGGATCCCGATGACGCACAGCACGATGACGTACGGCCCGAGGATGCGCGAGGCCTCCGGGAAAAGCGGTAGGCAGTAGCGCAGGAAGCCGAACGTGCCCACCTTGTCCAGGATGCCGACGAGCAGCACCGCGCCGCCGACGGGAGCCTCGGCACCGGCGTCGGGCAGCCAGGTGTGGAAGGGGAACAGCGGCGCCTTGATGGCGAAGGCGATGAAGAAGCCGCTGAACAGGGCGATCTCGACGCCCGTGCTCATCTCGAGCCCGACGAGCTGCTCGAAGGCGAAGGTGCCCTCGCCCTGGCCGGCGGACACGACGTAGAGGCCGATGACCGCGGCGAGCATGAGCAGCCCGCCGAACAGGCTGTAGAGCAGGAATTTCACCGCAGCGTACGACCGGCGCGGGCCGCCGTAGCTGCCGATGATGAAGTACATCGGGATGAGCATCGCCTCGAAGAAGACGTAGAACAGGAAGACGTCGGTCGCGGCGAAGACGCCGATCATCATCGTCTCGAGCACGAGCAGCAGCGCGAAGAAGCTGCGCACGCTGCCGCGCCGGGGCGGGTCGGCCGGGGGCGGCGGCGGCGTCGCGACGGGCGGGTCGAGCACGGCGGTCCCGCCGCCGACGCGTACCGAGCTCGCACCCGAGCCGGCGGTCGCGGTCGCGACGGGGGCGGAGGTCGTGCCGCGGACCGGCAGCTGCTCGACGTGGACCGCGTCGGCGTCGTGCCAGCTGGCCAGCACGACCACGGGCACGAGCACCGCGATGAGCGCGATGAGGACCAGGGCGATGCCGTCGACGCCGACGGCGTACTGCACGCCGAAGGCCGGGATCCAGTCGTAGGCCTGCACGAACTGGAAGCGGTCGCCGGCCGGCACGAAGGCCGCGCACATGACGATGGTCAGGACGAGCACGACCAGCGAGGTCAGCAGCGCGACCTGCTTGGCCAGCAGCTCCTGCCGGCGCGGCAGGGCCATCAGCACGGCGGCGCCGACCAAGGGCACGACGCCGAGGATGGTCAGCCAGGGGAGGTCGGTCATGTTCCAAGCCTGGTCACGAGCAGGGCGCCGACCACGAGAAGAGCTCCTCCGAACATCGACAGTGCGTAGGACCGGACGAACCCGTTCT
The DNA here is from genome assembly GCA_026786045.1 of Frankiaceae bacterium. Taxonomy (GTDB): domain Bacteria; phylum Actinomycetota; class Actinomycetes; order Mycobacteriales; family SCTD01; genus SCTD01. Next base: position 3,591 of record JAJAYV010000028.1, read on the forward strand.
GCCAGCGGCGCAGCCGGCCGGAGCCGCCGCCGATGCCGGCCGCCAGCCCGTGCACCGCGCCGTCGATCCCGCGGTTGTCCGCGAAGACGAGGGCGCGGGTGAGGTACTGGCCGGGGCGCATGAGCACGCCCTCGTTGAGGTCGTCGAAGTAGAGGTTGCGCCGGGCCGCGACGGTCAGGGCGCTGACCGCGACGGGGGCCGTCGTCGGGACCGGCTTGCGGGCGTACTGCTGGTAGGCCAGGAAGACGCCGAGGGCGCTGACGAGGGTGACGATGATCGTGACGACGATCGGCTCGAGCACGTGGTCGGCCTCCTCGGCGCCCAGCACCGGGGCGAGGAAGTCGGGCAGCGGCGTGACGTGCACGAGCACGAAGCCGCTGATGACCGAGCCGACGGCCAGGATCGCCATCGGGACCGTCATGACGGCCGGGGACTCGTGCGGGTGCACGCCCTCGGTCCACCGGGCCGGCCCGAAGAACGTCATGATCATCATGCGGGTCATGTAGAAGCCGGTGAGGCCGGCGACGACGATCGCCGTGCCGCCCATGAGCCAGCCGGTGAGCCCGCCCTGGTCGAGCGCGGCCTCGATGATGAGGTCCTTGGAGAAGAAGCCGGCGAACAGCGGGAAGCCGATGATGGCCAGGTAGCCGGCGGTCATGCAGGCGAAGGTCACCGGCATCTTCGTCCGCAGCCCGCCGAAGCGGCGCATGTCGACCTGGTCGTCCATCCCGTGCATCACCGAGCCGGCCGACAGGAACATGCAGGCCTTGAAGAAGCCGTGCGTGAGCAGGTGCAGGATCGCGACGGCGGCGGCGCCGGGGATCGCGACGGCGAGGAACATGTAGCCGATCTGGCTGACCGTGGAGTAGGCCAGGACCTTCTTGATGTCGTCGTAGACGCAGCCGATGACCGCACCGATGACGAGCGTGATCGCGCCGATGATGCCGACGACCAGACGCGCGGTGTCGCTGACCTCGTACAGCGGCAGCGACCGGGCGATGAGGTAGACGCCGGCGGTGACCATGGTCGCCGCGTGGATGAGCGCGGAGACCGGCGTCGGACCGGCCATGGCGTCGGGCAGCCAGGTGTGCAGCGGGAACTGGCCGGACTTGCCGCAGGCGCCGAGCAGCAGCATCAGCCCGATCGCGGTGGCGGTGCCGGCGGCGAGCAGCTCGGCCTGGGCGAAGACGCCGGTGAACGACGTCGTGCCGAGCGCGGCGAACATGAGGAAGATGGCGATGAGCAGCCCGACGTCGCCGACGCGGTTGGCGATGAACGCCTTCTTCGCCGCGGTGGCGTAGGCCGGCACGTAGAACCAGAAGGAGATGAGCAGGTAGGACGCGAGGCCGACGCCCTCCCAGCCGAGGAACAGCGCGAGATAGCTGTCGCCGAGGACGAGCACGAGCATCGCCGCGACGAACAGGTTGAGGTAGGCGAAGAACAGCCGGCGCCGCGGGTCGTGGGCCATGTAGCCCAGCGAGTAGACGTGGATGAGCAGGCCGACACCGGTGATGAGCAGCACGAACGTCGCCGAGAGCGGGTCGAGCAGCAGGCCCATGTCGACCTGCAGGCCGTTGACCGGCACCCAGGACCAGAGCGTGGTCTGGGCGGTCCGCTCGTCGAGGCCGAGCAGGGCGGCGAAGGCGACCAGGCCGAACAGGAACGAGCCGGCGCAGGCGCCGATGGCGAGGTACGGGCCGTAGCTGTCGGTGCGCTTGCCGCCGAGCAGCAGGACCGCCGCGCCGGCCAGCGGCAGCGCGACGAGCAGCCACAGCAGCTCGAGCGAGCCGGTGGCCGCCAGGTACTGCCCGGTGGGCAGGGGCGTGGCCGGCGCCTCGGACGCCAGGACGTGGGACAGCACAGGACTCCTAGTACTTCAGCAGATTGACGTCGTCGACCGAGGCCGAGCGGCGGCTGCGGAAGATGCTCATGATGATGGCCAGGCCCACCACGACCTCCGCAGCGGCCACGACCATGACGAAGAACGCCATGACCTGGCCCTCGAGCGTGCCGTTGATCCGGCTGAAGGTGACCAGCGTGAGGTTCACGGAGTTGAGCATCAGCTCGACGCTCATGAACACCAGGATCGCGTTGCGGCGCACGAGCACGCCGGCGCCGCCGATCGTGAACAGCAGCGCAGCGAGGATCAGGTAGTAGGACTCGTTCACGGCTCGCGCACCGTCTCGTTCGTCGCGCCGCCGTGGGTCGACTCCAGCACCTTGCTCACGCTGGTCGGCTCCTCCCGCCCGTCGGGCAGCAGCGCCGGCGTGGCAGTGGAGTTGTGCCCGGCGTAGACGCCGGGGCCGGGCAGAGAGGTCAAGGTGCCGCCGGCGAAGCGCTGCCGGGCCCGCTCGCGCTGGCTGAGCCTGGGCTCGGTGCGCTCCTTGTGCGTGAGCACGGTCGCGCCGAGAGCGGCGGTGATGAGCAGCGCGGCCGTGATCTCGAAGGCGAACAGGTAGTCGGTGAACAGGATCCGGGCGATCCCGACGACGTTGCCCTCCTCGTTGGCGGCGTCGAGGCCGACCGCCGCCACCGTCCCGTCGTCACCGACGACGGCTCCGACGACCGTCGCGACGAGCAGCCCGGCGAAGCCGATGCCGACCACGATCGCGGCGATCCGGTGGCCGCGCAGGGTCTCGACGAGCGAGTCACTCGCGTCGACGCCGACGAGCATGAGCACGAACAGGAAGAGCATGAGCACCGCGCCGGTGTAGACGATCACCTGCGCGGCGGCGAGGAACGGCGCGCCCTGGGCGGCGTAGAGGCCGGCCAGGCTCAGCATCACCGCGGCGAGGAAGAGCGCGGCGTGCACGGTGTTGCGCGAGAGCACCATCATGAGCGCGGCGATCAGGGCCAGCGGGCCGAGCACCCAGAAGGTGATGGCCTCGCCGGTGGAGGTCGCGGCGAGCAGCAGCTCGGTCTCCATCACTCCACCTCGGACGCGTCGAGCCGGGCCTCACCGGTCTTGGCGGCCGCGCCGACGTAGTAGTCGGTGTCGGTGTCGCCCAGCCGCATCGGGTGCGGCGGCTGCTCCATGCCGGGCAGCACCGGCGCTAGGAGTTGGGTCTTGGTGAAGATGAGGTCCTGCCGGCTGTCGTCGGCCAGCTCGTACTCGTTGGTCATGGTGAGCGCGCGGGTCGGACACGCCTCGATGCACAGGCCGCAGAAGATGCAGCGCAGATAGTTGATCTGGTAGACGGCGGCGTAGCGCTCCCCCGGGGAGTAGCGCCCGTCCTCGGTGTTGTCGGCGCCCTCGACGTAGATGGCGTCGGCCGGGCAGGCCCAGGCGCACAGCTCGCAGCCGATGCACTTCTCCAGGCCGTCCGGGTGCCGGTTGAGCACGTGCCGCCCGTGGTAGCGCGGCGCCGTCGGCGTGACCTGCTCCGGGTACTGCTCGGTGGTCACCTTCTTGAACATCGTCGTGAAGGTGAGCCCGAACCCGCGTACGGGGTCCAGGAAGCCAGCCATGGTCAAGCCTCCCTGTCGGTGGTAGCGGAGGCGGGGTCAGCGCCTGCAGTGGAGCCGGCGCCCGCGGTGGTCAGCCCCCTGGCGGGGCGCAGCGAGCGAGGCGTCGGCGGGACGACCAGGTCGACCGGGGGGGCCGGGAAGCCGCCCTCCGACCGCGGGGTCAGGTCGGTGCCAGGGCCGGTGCGGGAGCCGTCGGCGCTGGTGAGCTCGCCCTCGGTCTTCGGACCGGGTACCAGCCACAGCACGGCCAGCACGACCGCGAAGACGACCCCGACGCCGATGAGCAGCGTGCCGCGGTCCTCCACCTCGGTGGTCGCCTGTCGGATACCTGCGACGAGCAGGATCCAGACCAGCCCGACCGGGATGAGCACCTTCCAGCCGAACTTCATGAAGGTGTCGTAGCGCATCCGCGGTACGACGCCGCGCAGCCAGACGAAGAAGAACAGGAACGACATCGTCTTGAGCAGGAACCAGACGATCGGGAAGAAGCCCTCGGACAGGAACGCGACCTGGGAGAACGGCCAGAGCGGCTGCCAGCCGCCGAGGAACAGCGTCGTGGCCAGCGCCGAGACGGTGACCATGTTGATGTACTCCGCGAGGAAGAACATCGCGAACTTCAACGAGCTGTACTCGGTGTGGAAGCCGCCGACGAGCTCGGACTCGGCCTCCGGCAGGTCGAACGGCGCGCGGTTGGTCTCGCCGGTCATCGCGATGACGTAGATGACGAAGGAGACCGGAAGCGTGAGGATGAACCAGCGGCTCTCCTGCGCGGCGACGATCTCGCTGGTCGAGAGCGACCCGGCGTAGAGGAAGACGGCGATGAGGGCCAGCGCCAGGGCGATCTCGTACGAGATGACCTGCGCGGCCGACCGAAGGCTGCCCAGCAGCGGGTAGGTCGAGCCGCTGCTCCAGCCGGCCAGCACGATCCCGTAGACGCCGAGGCTGGCGCACGCCAGCACCCACAGCACGCCGATCGGCAGGTCGGTGAGCTGCAGCGCGGTCTCGTTGCCGGCGATCGACACCTTCGGTCCGAACGGGATGACCGAGAAGGCCAGCAGGGCGGGCACGGCGGCGAGGACCGGCGCCAGCAGGTAGACCGGCTTGTCGGCCAGCTTTGGGATGATGTCTTCTTTGAAGGCCAGCTTCAGGCCGTCGGCCAGCGACTGCCCCCAGCCGCCGGGGCCGGTGCGGTTCGGGCCGCTGCGCTGCTGCATGCGCGCGACGACCTTGCGCTCGGCGACGATCGTGAACAGCGTCATGAGCAGCAGCAGCACGAAGACGAACAGCGCCTTGGCGATGGTGAGCCACAGCGGCTCGTTGCCGAAGCTGGTCAGCGGGAGCTGGGTGTCGGAGTCCTGTGCGAGCAGCAGCGCGGTCATGCGGCACCTCCGGCGAGCGACAGGCGCACGACGGCGCCGGGGCTGACCGCGAGGTCGCGGCGGACCGCGGCGTCGGGGGTGCGCGTCGGCACCCAGACGACGCGGTCGGGCAGGTCGGCGACGACCAGCGGGAGGGTCAGGCTGCCGCGGTCGGAGGAGACGGTGACCAGGCCGCCCTCGACCGCGCCGAGCTCAGCGGCGGTCGCGGCGGACAGGTGCAGGCGCGGCTTCTTCGCGGTGCCGGCCAGGAACGGCTCGCCGTCCTGCAGCGACCCGTCGTCGAGCAGCCAGTGCCAGGACGCGAGCAGCGCCTGGCGGGCAGCGGGCGGCGCGACCGGGTCGGCGTCGTGCCCGGCCGTGTCGTGGCCGGCCGATTGGGGAGCTGCTCCGACCCGGGCGATCTCGTAGCGGGTCGTCTGCACGTCGGGCAGGTGGATCGGCCGGTCGAGCTCCTCGGCGATGGTGTGCAGCAC
>JAJAYV010000029.1 GCA_026786045.1 Frankiaceae bacterium
CCTGGGCTGAGCGGCTCGGCCAGGGGGCTCAGGCCCGCCGGTCGGCGAGCGTGACCAGGGTGTCGGCCTGCCGGCCGTCGCGCAGGTAGCTGATCGACACGGGGTCGCCGACGCCGCGCGAGCGCAGCGCCAGCACCAGCTCGTCGACGGTGGTGACGGCCTCACCGTCCACAGCGGTGACGACGTCACCCGGGCGCAGACCAGCCTGGGCGGCGGGGCTGTCGTCGGGCACCTGCTGGAGCAGCGAGCCGCGGACCCGGTCGTCGTCGACCGTGGTGGCAGCGACGCCGAGCGACGGGTGGGTCGCCCGGCCGGTGCGCACGAGCTCCTCGGCGATCGACCGGGCCTGGTCCACCGGGATGGCGAAGCCGAGGCCGACGCTGCCACCGGTGGTGGACGAGATAGCGGTGTTGATACCGATCAGGCGACCTTGCGCGTCGACCAGCGCGCCGCCGGAGTTGCCGGGGTTGATGGCCGCGTCGGTCTGGAGCGCGCCGAGCAGGGGTGCCTCCGGGGTGGTTCGCACGGTGCGGTCCTTGGCGCTGATGATCCCGGTGGTGACGGTGCCGGACAGGCCGAGCGGCGAGCCGACGGCGATCACCTGGTCACCGACCTGCACGTCGGCGGAGCTGCCGAGCTCGATCGGGTGCAGGTCGCCGGCGTCCTGCACGCGCAGGACCGCGAGGTCGGTCACCGGGTCGCGCCCGACGATCTGGGCGTCGGAGCGTCGCCCGTCGTCGAACACGACCGAGATCGCACCATCGACGCCGGGCTCGACGACGTGGTTGTTGGTGAGGACGTGCCCGGCCTCGTCGAGGACGACGCCGGAGCCGGACCCGCTGCCGGAGCGGCCGCGGACCTCGACGGAGACGACGCTCGGCAGGACCAGGGCGGCCGTCCCGGCCACGTCGCCGTTGTCCGTGGGCGAGGTGCTGACGGCGGAGCGGCGCTCCGGCGGGGCGGCCGGGGGCTCGTCGGCCAGCACGGCCCCGACGGCCCCGCCGGCTGTGCCGGACACGAGCGCGGCGGCGGCGACGAGGGCGACGAGCCGTCCGGTACGGGGGGAGCGCTGCGGCGCGGCGGGCAGGGACCAGGGGGTGACGGGGTGCGACATGCCTCCACTGTGCGCCGGGGTGCGTGAAGCCGACGTCAAGCCACGAGCACTGCTCAGGGCTGGACGAAGAAGGCCGCCCCGCTCTGGTTGCGACGGGCGTCCAGGACCGCGCCGGACAGCCGGCGGTCGGCGTCGGGCGCGAGGAACAGCCGGGCCCGGTCGGCCTGCACCACGACGTCCCGGGGTGCCCCGACTTCGACGAGCGACATCGTCAGGGCCGGGTGGTCGGGGCGCGGCGCGATGCGCAGCCCGGCGCCGTCAGGGAGGGAGCACTGCTCCACCAGGTCGACGATCATGGTCGCCGCGTCGTCGGTCAGCTGCACCACTGGCGGTCTCCTCACAGGCTGCGCTCGGGGGGTCGCCGGGGAGTCTGCTCCGGTCGGCGCAGTATGTCGATGCGGTGACGGATGCGTGACGATCCAGGCTCTGGGCGGCCGGCGCGCCGAGGCGGCAGGATGACCGCCATGACCTCCCTGCACCTGTCTCAGGACCCGGACGCCGACGCCCTGCTGTCGCAGGACCGGTTGGCGCTGCTGCTCGGCATGGCCCTGGACCAGCAGATCCCGATGGAGAAGGCCTTCCAGGGCCCGCACGTCCTGCGCGACCGCCTCGGCCGGCTCGACGCCGGCACCATCGCGTCGTACGAGCCGGCGGCGTTCGCCGCGCTGGTCGGGCAGACGCCGGCGGTGCACCGCTTCCCCGGCTCGATGGCCAAGCGGCTGCAGGACCTGTGCGCCGCGCTCGTCGAGCAGTACAACGGGCGTGCCGAGGCGGTGTGGGAGGACGTCGCGGACGGCGCCCAGCTGCTCCGCCGGCTCGAGGGGCTGCCCGGCTTCGGCAAGCAGAAGGCGCAGATCTTCATCGCACTGCTCGGCAAGCAGCTCGGTGTGCAGCCGACCGGCTGGCGCGAGGCGGCTGGGGCATACGGCGAGGACGGGGCGCTGAAGTCGGTCGCCGACGTGACGGGGCCGGAGACGCTGCAGCAGGTCCGGGCGTACAAGCAGTCGGTGAAGGCCGCTGCCAAGGCGGCGAAGGGCTAGACCTCGACCAGGACGGTGAACGGCCCGTCGTTGACCAGCGCCACCTGCATGTCGGCGCCGAAGACCCCGGTCGCCACCGTCGCGCCGTGTGCGCGCAGCGCATCCACCACCGCGTCGACGAGTGGCTCGGCGGCACTGCCAGGCGCGGCTGCGTTCCACGACGGGCGGCGGCCCTTGCGGGTGTCGCCGTAGAGCGTGAACTGGCTGACCACCAGCAGCCCCGCGCCGGTGTCGGCGCAGGACAGCTCACCAGGCAGGATCCGCAGCCCGTGCAGCTTGCGGGCCATCGACGCCACCTGCGTCGGGCCGTCGTTGTGAGTGACACCAAGGAGCACGAGCAGGCCCACGTCGATCTCGCCGACGACCCCGCCGTCGACGGTCACGGACGCCGAGCTCACGCGCTGGACCACGGCTCGCACGCGGTCCTGTCTACCTGCGGAGTGCGGCGCTAGTCCTGCGCTAGTCCAGCGCTAGTCCTGGTCGATCACGCGTCCCGGCTCGATGGCGATCCGCACCGGCTGCTCGACCGGGCGTTCCACGAGGGAGTCCGTGCGCTTGCGCGAGACGGTCGGGCCGGCGTTGGCCATGACGACGCCGAACCACGGGAGCATCACCGCGCCGGCCATGAACAGGCCCTTCCATGCCAGCGAGACCGGGAGCAGCGCAGCGAGGATCACGCAGGCGATGCGGGCGCTCTGCGTGATGACGTAGCGGCGCTGCCGCAGCGTGATGTCGTCGCTGTGGCTGAGCTTGGCCGAGGTCACCACCGAGACCTCGTGGTTCGGGTGGTCGTGCCGCACCTGCGCCTCCAGCCGGGGGTGCCGATGCCCTGGAGGTCAGGGGGAGCACCGTCTCGAACAACAGTCTGGGGTCGGTGGGCCTTCCGCGCACACCGGAGCAGACTCGGCCCGTGGACGTCGGCGACACCCCTGCCCTGGCCGTCCTCCGCGAGGCCGGGGTGGCGCACGACGTGCTGCAGCACGGACCGGTGCGCAGCCTCGCCGAGGCCGCCGAGGCGCGCGGCGTGGACCCTGCCGACGTCGTGAAGACGCTCGTCGTCCGGCGCGGCGACGACGACCATCTGCTCGTGCCCGGCGACCGGACCATCTCCTGGCGCACGCTGCGCGCGCTGCCGGGCGTCTCGCGGATGTCGATGCCCGACGCTGCGACGGCCCGGGAGGTCACCGGCTACGAGCGCGGGACGATCACGCCGTTCGGCGCGACGCGGACCTGGCCGGTGGCGGTCGACGCCGACACCGTCGCCGGCTCGCTGTCGTGCAGACCTCGCCGATGTCAGCGAGCCGGAGGCGTGATGTCGGCAGGGACTCCTAGGGTGTGCGGATGAGCAAGGTCGACGCCATGAGAGCCCTGCGGGAGGCGCGGCGCGCCGCCGCGTCGAAGGC
>JAJAYV010000030.1 GCA_026786045.1 Frankiaceae bacterium
CCCGCGCACCGGACCGCCGTCCTCGCCCAGGACGGCCAGCGCGGGCGGGACGCCCTCGGCGCCGAGGAAGCTCGCCAGTAGCGGGAGTGGGCCGCTGCCGGCCTCGCGCAGCACGGCGCCCAGCTCGGCGGCGACGTCGGCCCGGTCGGCGCCGTGCGGCGGTGGGACGACGACGGCCAGCACCGCGTCGACCTCGCGGCTGTCCAGCACGACCCTCAGCGCCGCCCGCAGCTCGTCCGGCCCGGCGAACGGGCCGAGGTCGACCGGGTTGCCGGTCCTGGTGGCGTGGGTCAGCCCGCGCAGCTGCGCGCGCACCTGCTCGGGGAGCTCGGGCACCACGAGCCCGGCCTCGCGCAGCGCATCGCTGGCCATCGACGCGAGCGCCGAGGAGTTGCCCACGACAGCGACCCGGCGGCCCTCGGGCAGCGGCTGCAGCGCGAACAGCTGGGCGGTCGTGAACAGCTGCCCCAGCGAGCGGACCCGGACCACGCCGGCGGAGGCGAAGAGCGCGTCGACAGCGACGTCACCGGCGCCGTGACCGCTCTTGAGCGCGATCACCGGCTTGGTCCGCCCGAGCCGCCGGGCGATCCGGGTGAACTTGCGCGGGTTGCCGAAGCCCTGCAGGTGCAGCACCACGACCTCGGTGCGCGGGTCGGCCTGCCAGTGCTGGAGCAGGTCGTTGCCCGAGACGTCCGCGCGGTCGCCGATCGACACGAACTCCGACAGCCCGAGCGCGCGCCGCTCGGCCTCGGCGAGGAAGGTGCCGGCGAGCGCGCCCGACTGGGACAGCACCCCGACGCGCCCCACCGGCGGTGAGCCTCCGGTGAAGGTCGCGTGCAGCCGGACCGCGGGGTCGGTGTTGACGACGCCCATCGCGTTCGGCCCGATCAGGCGCATGCCGCCGGAGCGGGCCAGGCGCACGACCTCCTCCAGCCGGGCGCGGCCCTCCGGCCCGGTGTCGGCGAAGCCGCCGGACACGACGACGAGCCCACGCACGCCCTTGACCGCGCAGGAGCGCACCACGTCCACGACCTCCGCGGCGGGGACGGCGATGACCGCCAGGTCCACCTCGTCGGGGACCGAGCGCACGTCCGGATAGGCCCGTACGCCCGAGACGTGCACGGCCGCCGGGTTGACCGGGTAGACCGGGCCCTCGAACCCGTTGTCCAGCAGGGACTTCAGCAGCTCGTGACCGGGGGTGCCAGGCTCGCGCGAGGCGCCGATGACGGCGACCGAGCGCGGGGCGAGCAGCCGCTGCACGGACCGGGCCTCGGCGCGGTGCTCGCGGGCCCGCATGACCTCCAGCGACGTCCCCGTCTGCCGGATCGGGAAGGCCAGCTCGATGTAGCCCTGCGAGAGGTCGCGGCGCACCTCGTAGCCCGCGCTGCGGAACACGGTGAGCATCGCCCGGTTGGTCGGCAGCACGTCGGCGACGAAGCGGCTCAGCCCGCGCTCGCGCGCCGCCGCGGCCAGGTGCTCGAGCAGGACCGCGCCCAGCCCCCGGCCCTGGTGGGCGTCCTCGACGACGAAGGCGACCTCGCCGTCGTCGGTGCCGGGCAGCCGGTCGTAGCGGGCGACGCCGATGAGCTCGTCGTTGACGCTCGCCACGAGCGCCACCCGGTCGTCGTGGTCGACCTGCGTGAAGCGCTCGACGTCGGCGTCCGACAGCACGGGCCGGTAGGCGAAGAACCGGTTGTAGACGGTCTCCTTGGACAGCCGGCTGTGGAAGGCCCGGAGCCGGTCGGCGTCCGCCGCGAGGATCGGCCGGACGTGAGCGGTCCCGCCGTCGGTCAGGACGACGTCGGCCTCCCAGTGACCGGGGTACGGCAGCGGATCGCGGAGCACGGCTCGACAATGCCCTACCGGCCGCGGAGGGGGCGACCTACGGCAGGCGGGCGCTCCACACCAGCGAGGCAGCGGCCGCGGCGACCGCGAGCAGCAGGCCGACGCCGGTGACGACGTCGGTGACCTCGCGCCGCTCGGTCGTCGTTCCGACCTGCGTGCCGATGTCCTCGTAGACCGCGGACAGCTCCTCGCCGCTCTCCGCCGAGAAGGCGCTGCCGCCGGTCGAGCTGGCGAGCCGCTCGAGCGACGGGCGGTCGACCGGGACCGGGATCTGCTGCCCCTGCACCTCGACCACCCCGTCCGCGGTGCCGTACGCGATCGTCGACACCGGCACCCCCGCCTCGACGGCTGCCTCGACCGCGGCCGCTACTGGCCGGCCGACCGTGCTCGTCCCGTCGCTGAGCAGCACGATGCGGGCAGGCGGCGGCGGCTGGCCCTGCTCCCCCGGCACGACCCGGATCGCGTCGAGCGAGGCCAGGACGGCGTCGCCGATGGCGGTGCTCGGGCCGAGCTCGAGCCGCTGCACGGCGTCGACGACCAGGGCGTGGTCCTGCGTCGGCGAGACGACGACGGCGGCCGACCCGCTGAAGGAGACCAGCCCGACGTTGAACCGCTCGGGCAGCCCCTCCACGAACGCGCTGGCGGAGTCGCGGGCGGCGGTGATCCGGTCGGGCTCGACATCGGTCGCCTGCATCGACAGTGACGTGTCAAGGGCGACGACGACCGTGGCCCGCTCCCGCGGGACCTGTGCGTCGGCCTGGGGCCGGGCGAATGCCGTCGTCAGCGCGACCAGCGAGAGCAGCAGCAGCCCCGCCGGGACGTGCCGCTTCCAGGCGGCGCTGCGCGGCACGACCGACGCGAGCAGGTCGAGCTCGGTGAAGCGCGCGGCGTACGCCGGGCGGCGGCGCTGCAGGACGACGTAGGCGACGAGGAGGCCGAGGGTGAGCAGCAGCAGCCACAACCGGCCGGGCGCGAGGAACGACGGGTTCACCGCACCCCCACCGGTCGTCCGGCAGCGCGGGTGCGTCGCCGGGCAGCGAGGAAGCCGGCGAGGGCGACCAGCCAGTCGGCGTCGGTGCGCAGCACGACGTGCCCCG
>JAJAYV010000031.1 GCA_026786045.1 Frankiaceae bacterium
GGCCGAGGGCGCGCTCGGCGCCTCGGTCGCCGGTGTACTCGGCGTCTGCGTGGAGCTCGTCGCGCTCACGTCAGCGGGCGCACCCTCGCCGGCCGGACCGGGCGCGGGCGTCACCGTCGCGGTCTCGCCGGCGTCGTCAGCGCCCTGAGCCGGAACACCCTGAGCCGGAACACCCTGAGCCTGAGCACCCTCAGCCGGAGCACCCTGGCCGGGCCGGCGCTCGCCCCGCGGCTGCCCCTGTCCGGGACTGCCCTGGCCGGGACTGCCCTGGCCCGGACCCTGACCGGCACCCGAACCGCCCTGGCCCTCCGGCCGGTCGCCGCGCACCCGGCCCCGGCGGGACTTGCGCCCCTCACCGGGCGCGCTCGGCGCACCCTGGCGGGCGGGCTGCTGCTGCTGCGGGCCGCGGCGCGCGGGCTGGCCCATGTCCATGGCACCGGCCAGGCCGTACTCCTGCACGAGGAGCTCGAGCTTGACCTGCTCGGACGGCTCGGCCGTCTCGGCCTTGCTGGTTGCCAGGTCCTTGAGCGCGTCGAGGCGCTGGCGACGACGGCCCGGGTCGTCCGTGGCGTGGCTGAGCAGGACGGCGTGGGCCATGCAGGACGCCGTGCCCGCGACGGTGGTCGCCGCCTCGCGCACGAGGGCGAGGTCGGCGATGCAGGGGGCGCAGTACGTGGGAGTGGTCACCGGAGCAAACTACGGCCTCCCGGCCGGGCCCCTCTTGCTGCACCCGCGCGACCGCCCGGCTCCCTACTGCTTGCCCGGCCCCCGGTCCCGCCGGACGGTCGCCTTGCGGCCCTTGATCTGCGTCGCCCGCAGCGCCGCCACGACCTCGTCGGCCGCGGCCTCCGGCACCTCGACGAGGGCGAAGCGGTCGGAGATCTCGATGGCGCCGATGTCACGCCCTGACAGCGTCGTCTCACCCGTGATCGCGCCGACGAGGTCCTGCGGGCGCACGCCCGCGGCGCGGCCGAGCCCGACGAACACTCGCGCCCCGTCGGTGCGGGTCCGGCGCGGTGGCCGCGCCTCGCCACCACGGCCGGCGGTGCCGGGGCGGGGAGCGGCGGACGACGCCGGAGCGGCGGTGGGGATGTCCTCCTCGTCCTCCCCCGCCGGCCCGGTGCTCCCCTCGTGCGCGAGCTTGATCGCGGCGAGCGCGACCTGCACGACGTCGTACTCGTCGGTGAGCGCGTCGAGCACGACCGAGAAGCCGTCGAGCTCGTCCTCGATGAGCGCCTCGTGCAGCGCGGCGCGGGTCAGCTCGAGCCGGCGGGCCTGCAGGTCCGCGACCGTCGGCACCTTCTCCATCGTGATCTTCGAGCCGGTGACCCGCTCGATGGTCTTGAGCATCCGGTGCTCGCGCGGCTCGGCGAGCGTGATCGCCACGCCCTCGCGCCCGGCCCGGCCGACCCGGCCGATGCGGTGGACGTACGCCTCGGGGGCCGACGGCACGTTGTAGTTCACGACGTGGGTGAGGTGGTCGACGTCGAGGCCGCGCGCGGCGACGTCGGTCGCGACGAGCAGGTCGGCGGTGCGCCCGCGCAGCCGGCCCATGACCTTGTCGCGCTGCTCCTGGCTGAGCCCGCCGTGCAGCGCTTCGGCCCGGTAGCCGCGGCCGTTGAGCGTCTCGGTGAGGCTGTCGACCTCCTCGCGGGTGCGGCAGAAGACGATCGCCGCCTCGGGCGCCTCGACGTCGAGCACCCGGCCGAGGACGGTCGGCTTGTGCGGTCGGGCGACGACGTACGCGCTCTGCCGCACCTTGGGCGCCTCGCCGGCGGGCGCGGTCTCCTTCTGGATCTCGATGCGCACCGGGTTGCGGAGGTACTTGCGGGCCAGCTTGTCGATCCGCGACGGGATCGTGGCGGAGAACAGCACCGTCTGCCGCGACGCGGGCGCGGCCTCGAGGATGGCCTCGATGTCCTCGGCGAAGCCCATGTCGAGCATCTCGTCGGCCTCGTCGAGCACGACGGTGCGCAGCTGGTCCAGCTTCAGCGTGCCGCGGTGGATGTGGTCGATGACTCGGCCGGGGGTGCCGACGACGATGTCGACGCCGCGCTCGAGCTCGCGCAGCTGGCGGCCGATCGGCGGGCCGCCGTAGACGGGCAGGACGCGCGCGCCGCTGCCGGCGCCGAACAGGTCGCGGCCGTAGCGGTGGGTCGCCTCGCTCACCTGCATCGCCAGCTCGCGGGTCGGGGCGAGGACGAGGCAGACGGGGGCGCTGCCGCGGCCGCGCTGCTCGAGCCCCTGGAGCATCGGCAGCGCGAAGGCGGCCGTCTTGCCGGTGCCGGTCGCCGCCTGGCCGAGCAGGTCCTCGCCGGCCAGCAGCAGTGGGATCGCCTCGCGCTGGATCGGCGTGGGCTCCTCGTAGCCGAGCGTGGCCAGCGCCCGGACCAGCTCCTCGCGCAGCTGGAGGTCCGCGAAGGTGGTGCTGGGTTCGTCGGCCGAGGGCACGGCGGGTCCTCTCGATCGGCGGGGGCGGGACCGCTCGAGCCTAGGCGGACCGGCGCAGGCGCCCCTCGTCCACGCAGAGCATGAGCAGCGCCCCCGTCCCCGATCGCCCCCGTCCCCGATCGCCCCCGTCGGCAGGCGCACAGGACGTCAGGCGCGGGGCGCGCCGTCCGGCAGACCGAGGTAGAGGAAGCCGTGCGTTTCGTCTGCTGCGTGCATCACCGCAGGTCAGAGGCTTGCAAGCCCAGCTCAGTCCGCAGGGAGTCCGCAATAGGCACAGCCCTGCACCTGCCTCGACCGTCTGCAACACCGCCCCCACGCCTTCCGTGTCTCTTGCGGTGGCGTGCTTCACCACGTCGGCGACGGTGCTCGACAACGCAGTCACTTGTGGTCATACTTGTGACCATGACGACCTCGATGTCCCTCGCCCAGGCCAAAGCGCACCTGTCCGAGGTTGTGGGTCGCGTGGGTGGTCAGCACGAGCGGATCACGGTGACGGTCCACGGCCGGCCGGCCGCCGTGCTGATCGCGCCGGAGGATCTCGAGTCGCTGGAGGAGACGCTCGCGATCCTGTCCGACACCGACGCCATGCGCCGGCTGGCGGCTGCCGACGCCGAACTGGCCGACGGCGAGGGTGAGTCCGAGGCCGACCTCGCGGCGGCGATGGGGCGGCGAGGTCGCCGGCCGGTGGCGTGAGCGCCCAGCATGACCGGTACTCGCTCACGATCGCGCCGACAGCTCGTCGCCAGCTCGCCGAGGTGCTCCCCGAAGGCGTGGCGATGGCCGCGCACGAGTTCATCGTCGGACCGTTGCTGGACAACCCACACCGCGTCGGCAAGCGCCTGCGACCCCCGCTGGAGGACCGGCACACCGCCCGACGTGGCACCTACCGCGTCATCTACCGGATCAACGACGTGCAGCGCTCGGTCACCGTCGTCGACGTCGCCCACCGCCGCGATGCCTACCGGCGCGTGTAGTCACGACAGGGGTTCCACTCGGCGCTGGTCGACGGTCAGCGGTGCGCGCTCTCGGCGTGCAGCGCGTCGACGGTCGCGAAGGCCTTGTCCAACACGTGCCGGGTCTTGTCGTCGCTGGACGGCCACAGGTGGGAGTAGGTGTGCAGGGTCTCGGTCGCGTTCTTGTGCCCCATCCGATCGGCGACCACGGTGACAGACTCACCGCCGTCGATGAGCAGCGAGGCGTACGTGTGGCGCAGCTGGTGAAAGGTGATCCCGGCCGGAAGTCCAGCCGTGCGCACCGCCGCAGCCAGGGAGCGGTGCAGGCTCTGCCGGTTCACAAAGCTCCCCCGTGTGTTGCTGAAGATCATTCCAAAGGGACCGGGCGGGAACAGCCGGACGTGCTCGGCGAGGGCCTGCAGCACGAACGCAGGCGCCGGCACCGTACGAAGGCTGCTCGCCGTCTTGGGCGGCCCCAGATGGGCCGCCACCCCGGGCACGGACACGAGCTGGTGACGCACGTGGACTTCGCGGCGCAAGAAGTCCACGTCCTGCCCGCGCAGTCCCAACACCTCACCCTGGCGAAGGCCTGTCCCGACTGCCGTGATCACCAGCGCCCGGAAGTGCTGCGGTGTCGCGGCGACCAGGCGCTCCACCTGATCCACGGACAGCGGGACCACGTGAGATGGAGCGACCGGCTGCCGCGCGATCTTGCGGCACGGGCTCACCGCGATCAGCTGGTCCTCCACGGCCGCGTTGAAGATCGCCTTGATGAGCCGGAAGTGGTTCTCCACCGTCTTGGGCGCCAGGTGCTTCCCGGAGCTGGTGATCAGGGCCTGGATGTCGGACCGGCGGACCGCCGCGAGCGGACGGTCGCCGATGCGGGGGTAGACGTGCAGTCGAAGGGTCCGCTCGTACAGCAAGGCAGTGCCCGCCCGGTGCGGCTGCGCTTCGAGCCAGGTACGCGCGAAGTCGGCGAACAGCACCCGTCCGGCGGCAGGGTCCACGTACGTGCCGCGGACCAGGTCGCTGCGGATCTCATCCAGCCAGCGTTCGGCGTCGGCCTTGCGCGTGAAGTGCCGCGCGTGCTCCTTGTCACCGGTATCGCGGTAGCGGGCACGCCAGCGACCGTCAGGCCGTCTCTGCACGGATGCCATCGAAGGTCACCTCCTGTCGTGACGGTAGGGGCAGGTTCGGACAGTTGGTCCGGCCTTCGTCCGAAGTTCTGTGCGAGGAGTGCGCCACCTTCGGGAGCCTGAGTACACCCCCCGAGTCCGCCCACACTCCTGGCCGATCGTTGAGCAGGGGCACGCGCGTCTCGCCCACAAGCACGCGAGAGCCTTTGCCCTCCGATCGGACCGCCCAGGTCCACCATGCCTGTCAGCAGGGCCGCTCGGAGCGGCCTGCTCCCTCCGGCAAGGGTGTTCGGCCCGCCGGCAAGGGTGCCGTCCCCCACCTGGGGGCCTGGAACAGCGCGCCGGCAAGGGTCGATGCCCCACCTCTGGTCGACGCTGTCCACAGGTTCGAGGTCGTGGACGTCGCGGGATGCCGTGGCGTATGACGGTGGACGCTCCCGAAGTGAGGAGCCCCCGCGGACGCTCCCGAAGTGAGGAGCCCCCGTGTCGGACTCGATGCCGCCCGGCGACCGATGGCCGTGCGGCCCCACCTGGGCGGCACGCCAGGACCATGCGGTGCTGGCCTGGCTGGTCGTCGAGGCCGACGTGCCCAACGCCGTGCACCTGCATCTGGCGGATGCGCTGCTGGCGTGGGCGCCGCTGATGGGCGGGCACCTGTTCCCGACCGAGCCGCAGGCCGGCGTCGACGCCGACCTGCGCCAGGTGCTGGAAGGCATCTGGTGACGGCTCGATGCCCAGGCCGGCGAGGCCCGGTGGGCGGACAAGGTGCTGCTGAACGAAGTGCGCGGCCGGGTCGGCCAGGCGATGCGAGTACTGCATGCCTGCCCCTGCCCCTGCCTCTGGTCTGCCGGAGTCCTCGTCACCGGGAGGATGAGGCACCTCGGGGCGCAGGGCCGCTCATCGTGCGGTGCGGCGGCGCGAGCTCGATGCTCACCGGAGCCTGCGTCACGGCACTCGTCACGGCACTCGTCACGGCACTCGTCACGGCGCTGGACACGGCCGATGACGCGGCGCCCGCCCGGCGCAGGTGCTCGCCGGCGAGCTGTTCGGCGGCGCGGCGCGCGGCCAGGGCCTGCGCGGCGCGTCCCTGCGTCTCCCGCAGTCGCGCCAGCGACTCGGACAGGGCGGTGAGCCGGACCAGCAGGGACAGCAGATGACGGGTCTCGGCCCGCTTCACCAGCCGCGCGCTCAGCAGGGCGCCCGCCGCGGTCCGGGTCGAGCGGCTAGGCACGGTCGCCGGCACGGTGCGGCGGTGAAAGTCGCGGGCCGCCCGGCCGTAGTCCTCGGCGGCTGCGTGCAACGGCCCACCGCGCTTGCGCTCGTCGAGCCAGCTCAACGCGCCGAACACCTCGCCAGCGGACGCGGCCGCGGCCTGAGCCGCGGCCTGCGCAGCCGCATCCAACGGGTGGCTGGTCGCGTGCCTCACGTCTGCGTCGGCACGGTGCACGGCGTTCTCGGCACCCACCCACAGCCTGCGCCGCTCGAGCTCCGACAGATCGCCGGTCGGGTCGGGCGGGGAGCCCGCCGACCGGCTGGCTCCGCGTCGGTCCCCTTCGTCCTGCTCCCAGCAGGCCCGTAGCTGGGGCAGGGACAGGTCCGGAGCGAGCTTCCCGCCGCCGAACCAGACGGTCTCCTGCCCCACCCTGACTCGGGCACCGGTGGCCAGCAGGCCGACCGCGTAGCCGGTGAGCTCACCCGGATCACGGGTGCTGTACCGCTCCCGGACCAGCACCCCGGACAGCCGGAGCCGGCCGGCGAAGTCCTCCCATCCGTCCGAGCCGGCCAGCGCCGCCCGGACCCGGGCTCGCAGGACCTCCCGGTCCGGTCCGGCCGGTGCCGGCAGCCCGGCCCGCGCCGACTCTCCAACGGCAATGCGGTGCTTGCGCTGCTCGGCCCGGGTCGTCTCCGGGAGGGCGGTCCGATCGACCGCGCTGGTCGGCGTCAGCCGATACGTCCGCTCGACCTCGAGGCTGGCCTCACGGGCGCGGTAGAAGTCGTGGTGCGGGAACACCCTGCGGCCGTCTTGACGCACCAGCGTCGCGACGACGTGCACATGGTTGTCGGCGTGCCGGACCGCGACCCACCGGACCGCTTCATCATCGCCGCGCTTGGCCAGGCCCAGCCGGTCGACGTAAAGCTCGGCGATGTCAGCCCACTCGGCGTCCGTCAGCAGCCGGTCGGTCGGGGCGGCGCTGATCGCCAGGTGGTAGGTCGCCTTGACCTCCTTGCCGACCCCACCGGCCCGTACCGGCGCATCCAGTAGCGCCGCAAGCCGCGACATGTCCGCCCGGCCGTTAGGCCGAAGCTCCGGCTCGAGCCCATCCGGCGCCTGGTAGCCGGCGATGACCCTGGCGTCGACATGCGCAGACTCAAGACCACGCTCCCCCGCGAGCCCTTCGGTGAACAGGTAGCCCAACAGTCGACGGGTGTCGGTGCCTCGCCGGCACACCTTGCCGATCATCGCTGGCCGCCCTCAGGGACCGTCTGTGCCGTTCATGCCAGCCGGCGGGACAGCACGACGCTGGCCCGGTCCATCCGCTCGCTGGCCCGGGCGCAGCCACTGACCGCCTGCAGCAGCCACACCGGCGCACCAGCACCGCTGTTCAGAGCGGCAACGGCCTGGTTCAGGTTCACGCCGTACCGGCCCAGCGCCGTCCGGCCCTGCAGCAGCTCGGCCAGCAACGCCCGGTCTGCCGATGTTGCCGGGGTGACCCCGGCCCCGGACAGCGTCAGGCCGGCAGCCGCGACATATCCCGTCGGTGTCAGGCCCGCCAGCTGCGCCGCCGCGCGCACCGAAGCAACCTCCACATCGTCGTAGAGAACCTTCAGCGCGTTCCGGCGGCCCGGGAAGCGGTGCGCCCGGTCCCGGACGAAGGCGCCCCGCTCGGCCCCAGCCGGCCCACCTACGAGCAGCCGCTCCGCTGACATCTGCCCTGCCGTGTCGTGCAGCCCGTCCATGTCGCAACTCTCTCGCCGGCGGGACGCGCGTTTGGACCCGTCACCCTTGGTAAGTGCGCTCGGCGGGGGTGCTGTGACAAACGATCTTGGAGTCGTTGTTCCCGGATTTCGCCTCTCGTCGGCCCGCGCCCGGGCCGCCCCCGCCCTTCCCGCGCCCCCCCGCGCGGCCGGGGGAAGGGGAGCTGGCCGGGCGCGCCGCGGCCCGGCAGGTCCCCAGCCCAATAACTTGCTCGCCGCCTCCCCCCCCGGCCCGGCCA
>JAJAYV010000032.1 GCA_026786045.1 Frankiaceae bacterium
CAGCGGCACGAGCAGCACGGTGTGGCCGCGGACCGGCGCCGACAGCACCGACCCGGCAAGGGCGCCGCCGCGGACCGCGACGGGCTCGCGCTCGCCGTCCACCCCGCCCGGTGCCCGCACGGCGGCGACCACCACCGGCTCGTCGCTCCGCAGCAGCCCGCTGTCCACCAGCTCCTGCGCGGCCTGCCCGGCCACCGCCCGGTCGTCGTCGCACAGGTCGGCGAGCCGGTCCTGGCGCACCTGCTGCTCGCGCGCACCGCGGGCGATCAGCCGTCCGGCGCGGGCCGCGAGCTCCATCGCCGCCGGCAGGTGCGCGTCCAGGTCGTGCAGGTCCTGCTCCACCAGCCACAGATAGCCGTGCGTCACGCCCCCAGCGCGGGCCGGCAGGCACAGCCGGGCCGTCGTGCCGAGCTCGGGGTTCGCCGGCGTGCGCACCGGCTCGCGGCTGGTGGCGATGCCGAACGACTCGAACCACGCGCGCACCTCGTCGGTGGACTGCCGCTGCAGGATCGAGGCCTGCCGCACCGGGTCGACGGTCGAGGCCTGGCGGCCGTAGGCGACGAGCCCGAAGCCGCGGTCCTCGAGCACCGCGGGCGACCCGAGCAGCCGCGAGACCTCGTCCACGACGTCCTGCAGCTCCGGTCCCACCCCTGTGCCCCCTCTGGTACGCCAGCCGGAGCCTCCCCCGCTTCAGACGATCGTACGAGATCCCGGTCACCAAGACGTGGCGCTCGTCCATGGGCCGGCCGCCCCGCGGTCCCTAGCGTCCTGCTGCGTCCCGCTGTCCCGCCCTTCCGTCCCGAGGAGCCGCTGTGCCGAACCCCCTGCTCATGGCGGTCTCGCGCAGCACCCGCACCCGGCGGCTCATCACCGCCGCCCCGGTGACCCGCAGGGTGGTGGATCGCTTCGTGGCGGGCGAGCAGGTCGACGACGCCCTCGCGGCGACCCGTCGCTTGGTCGGCGAGGGCCTGCACGTCTCGCTCGACCACCTCGGCGAGGACACCCGCACCACCGCGCAGGCCGACGCCATCACGGCGGCCTACCGCACCGTGCTGGGCCGCCTCGGTGACACCGGCCTCGCCGACCGCGCGGAGGTGTCGCTCAAGCTGTCCGCCCTCGGCCAGTTGCTGCCGGACGGCGACCGGATCGCGCTCGAAGCCGCCCGGGTCGTCTGCGCGGCCGCCGCCGCCGTCGGCACCACGGTGAGCGTCGACATGGAGGACAGCTCCACCGTCGACGCGACCCTGACGGCCGTGGCCGCCCTGCGCGCAGACTTCCCCTGGGTGGGGGCTGTCCTGCAGTCCTGTCTGCGACGGACCGAGGCCGACTGCCGCGACCTGTCCGGGCCCGGCTCGCGGATCCGGCTCGTCAAGGGCGCCTACGCCGAGCCGGCGTCGGTCGCCTTCACCGACAAGGCCGAGGTCGACGCGGCGTACGCCCGGTGCCTGCAGGTGCTGGTGGCCGGACAGGGCTACCCGATGGTCGCCACGCACGACCCGGCGCTCATCACCCGCACCGAGGAGCTGGTCGCGCAGACCGGCCGGGCGGCGTCGTCGTACGAGTTCCAGATGCTCTACGGGATCCGCGTCCCGGAGCAGCACCGCCTGGCGGCGTCCGGGCGCACGATGCGCATTTACGTCCCGTACGGCGACGACTGGTACGGCTACTTCATGCGCCGCCTCGCCGAGCGCCCGGCCAACGTGGCCTTCTTCCTGCGCTCCTTCGTCAGCCGCTAGCCTCCCTCCTCAGATCCCAGGAGCCGCAACCCATGGACGCCGTCACCGCCGTGCCCGTACCGGTCAACGAGCCCGTCCTGACCTACGCCCCCGGCAGCCCCGAGCGCGAGGAGCTGTCCGTCCGCCTGGCGGCGATGACGGCCGAGTCGCCCGAGCTGCCGATGACGATCGGCGGCGCGTCGCGGATGGGCGGCGGGCCTCGCATCGAGGTCGTCCAGCCGCACCGGCACAAGGCGGTGCTGGGGACCCTGGCCGAGGCGACCGAGGACGACGTGCGAGCCGCCGTCGCCGCCGCCAAGGCCGCAGCGCCTGCCTGGCAGGCGATGTCGTTCGACGACCGCGCGGCGGTCTTCCTCAAGGCGGCGGACCTGCTCGCCGGGCCGTGGCGGCAGACTCTGAACGCCGCCACCGTGCTCGGTCAGAGCAAGACAGCCCACCAGGCCGAGATCGACGCAGCGTGCGAGCTCGCCGACTTCTGGCGCTTCAACGTCTCCTTCGCGCGGCAGCTGCTCGAGGAGCAGCCGGTGAGCTCCCCGGGCTGCTGGAACCGCCTGGACCACCGGCCGCTCGAGGGCTTCGTGCTGGCGATCACGCCGTTCAACTTCACCGCCATCGCCGGCAACCTCCCCACTGCGCCGGCGCTCATGGGCAACACGGTCGTCTGGAAGCCCTCGCCCACGCAGCAGCTCTCGGCGCACTGGACGATGCGGCTGCTCGAGGTGGCCGGCCTGCCGCCCGGCGTCATCAACCTCGTCACCGGCAACGGGGCGGCGGTCAGCGCGGTCGCAGTGCCGGACCCGGGCCTCGCCGGCATTCACTTCACCGGCTCCGCCGCCGTCTTCGGCGCGCTGTGGCGCAGCGTCGCCGACAACCTCGGCGGCTACCGCGCCTACCCGCGCCTGGTCGGGGAGACCGGCGGCAAGGACTTCGTCGTCGCGCACACCTCCGCCGACCTGGACGTGCTGCGCACGGCGCTGGTGCGCGGCGCCTTCGAGTACCAGGGCCAGAAGTGCTCGGCGGCCTCGCGCGCTTACGTCCCCCGGTCGGTGTGGGAGCGGCTGCGAGGCGATCTGGCGGACGAGGTGGACGGCATCGCGATGGGTGACCCGACCGACTTCCGCAGCTTCATGGGGGCGGTCATCGACCGGCGCTCGTTCGACCGGCTTAGCGGCGTGCTCGACCGGGCCCGCGACGACGACGGCGTGCAGGTGGTCGCGGGTGGGACCGCCGACGACAGCGAGGGCTTCTTCGTGCGGCCGACCGTCATCGTCGCCGAGGACCCCGGCCACGAGGTGCTGACGAAGGAGTTCTTCGGGCCGGTGCTCGGCGTGCTCGTCTACGACGACGACCGGTACGAGCAGGTGCTGCGGGAGTCGGTCGGCTCCAGCGCCTACGGCCTCACCGGAGCGGTGATCGCGCAGGACCGCGCCGCCGTCGCGACCGCGGCGCAGGAGCTGCGCTTCGCAGCCGGGAACTTCTACGTCAACGACAAGCCGACCGGGGCGGTCGTCGGGCAGCAGCCGTTCGGCGGCGCGCGCGGCAGCGGCACCAACGACAAGGCCGGGTCGATCCTCAACCTCCAGCGCTGGGTCAGTCCCCGCACGCTCAAGGAGACGTTCGTCCCGGCGACCGACTACCGCTATCCCCACATGGGCTGACCGGTGGACGACGGACGAACGGCCCACGGAGAGTCGAGCCCCGCGGCGGTGGAGCTCCCGTCGCTGGTTCAGCGCTACTACGCGCACGCCGGTGCGGGTGACCTCGCCGACCGGTCACCGCAGGAGTTGGCCGGCACGGCGCTGGCGCACCTGTCCCTGGCCGCGCGCCGGTTCCCGGACGAGGCGCTCGTCCGGGTCACCGGCCCGGGGCAGCCGGGCCCGCTCTCGCCCACCGGCACCGCGGTGCAGGTGGTCAGCGCGGACCTGCCCTTCGTCGTCGACTCGATCACCGCCGAGCTCACCCGGCTCGGCTGCGGCATCGCCAGCGTCCTGCACCCGGTGCTCGACGTGCGCCGCGACGCGTCGGGCCGGCTGCTCGGGCTCGACGGCGGCTTGTCGGAGTCGTGGGTGCACGTGGAGCTGGAGGCCCCGCCGCTGGACGGCGACGCGGTCGTCGAGCGGCTCGACGCCGTGCTCGCCGACCTGCGGGCGACCGTCGACGACGGCCCGGCCATGGCGGCCTGCGCGCTGGAGCTCGCCGACGCGCTCACCGTCGAGCAGCAGCCGCAGGGGGACGTCGCCGCCGAGCTGCTGCGCTGGCTCACGGCCGATCCCGGCACGCTGCTGGGCAGCGCCACGTGGACCGTGGACGCGGACGGCGCCGAGGTCGTCCCCGGCTCGGAGCTCGGCCTGCTCCGGCGGCACGGCGCCGGACCTGACGGCCCGGCCGGCGACCCGTCGCGGCATGCCGAGGACCCGCGGCTGCTGGTCGTCAGCAGCTCGCCCGTGCGCTCGACGGTGCACAAGCCGGCCCACCTGGACAGCGTCGCCGTCCGCCGCATCCGACCGGACGGCACGCAGGTCGAGCACCGATTCCTGTGCCTGCTCCCGGCCGCTGCCTACGCCGACAGCGTCCAGCGGGTGCCGGTGGTGCGGCACAAGGTCGCCGAGATCGTCCGCCGGTCGGGGTTCTCGCCGCGCAGCCACAGCGGCCGGGACCTGCTGCAGATCCTGGAGACCTATCCGCGGGAAGAGCTCTTCCAGGCCGGGGTGGAGGACCTGTCCGCCGTCGCGCACGAGGTGATGCACCTGCGCGAGCGCCGGCGGCTGCGGCTGTTCCTGCGCCGGGACCACGACGCGAGCTACCTGTCCTGCCTGGTCTACCTGCCGCGCGACCGCTACGGCCGGGAGGTCCGCCAGCGCATGCAGCTGCTGCTCGCCGAGGCGTTCGAGGCCGCGTCGGTCGACCACACGGTGCGCGTGACCGAGTCCGTCCTGGCCCGGGTCCACTTCGTGGTGCGCCCGCCCCGTGGGCAGCGGCTGCCGGACGTCGACCGCGACGATCTCGAGCGCCGGCTCGCCGCACTCACCCGCTCGTGGGACGACGACCTGGCCGACGAGCTGCGGACGCTGGCGGGGCCGCAGGAGGCGGCGCGGCTGCTGCTCGCGCTGCCGGACCTGTTCCCGGAGGCCTACAAGGAGGACTGCACCGCGCAGGTGGCGGCCACGGACCTGCGCCGGATCGCCTCCCTGACGCCCGACGTGCTGTCGCTGCACCTCTCGCGCGACCCGAGCGGGATGCTGCACCTGCGCGTCGCCAGCACCCAGGAGATGTCGCTGTCAGCCGTCCTGCCCGTGCTGCGGTCCATGGCGGTCGAGGTCGTCGAGGCGCGGGACTACCGGCTGCACGCGGTGGACGCGCACCTGTACGACTACGCGCTGCGCACCGCCGGCGCCGACCGCCTGTCCGACGCCGGCGTGGCCGAGCAGTTCCAGGCGGTCTTCGCCGCCGCCTGGAGCGGCGCCGTGGAGAGCGACGGCCTCAACGCTCTCGTGCTGCGCGCCGGGCTCACCGGCCCGCAGGTCGTGGTGCTCCGTGCCTACGCGCAGTACCTGCGGCAGGGCGGCTGGAGCTTCACGCCCGCCTACGTCGAGGAGTGCCTGACGGCCCAGTCCGGTATCGCGCGCCGGCTCGTGGAGCTGTTCGAGGTCCAACTGGACCCGGCCGCCGCGGGCGACCGCGAGCAGCGGTCCGCCGAGTTGGCGGCTGATCTCGAGGCGGCGCTGGCGGACGTGCCCAGCCTGGACCAGGACCGCATCCTGCGCTCCTTCCTGCACGCGGTGCGCGCGACGGTGCGGACCAACCACTGGGTGCGAGACGCCGACGGCCGGCCCCGTCCCTGGCTGTCGTTCAAGCTCGCCGCGCAGCGCATCCCCGGGCTGCCGGAGCCTCGCCCCGAGCGCGAGGTGTGGGTCTACTCGCCCGAGGTCGAGGGGGCGCACCTGCGGTTCGGCGCCGTCGCCCGCGGCGGGCTGCGCTGGTCGGACCGCCGGGAGGACTTCCGCACCGAGGTGCTGGGCCTGGTGAAGGCGCAGGTGGTCAAGAACGCCGTCATCGTCCCGGTCGGGGCCAAGGGCGCGTTCGTGGCCAAGCGGCTACCGGACCCCGCCCAGGGTCGGGACGCCTGGCAGGCCGCCGGCACCGCCGCCTACCGCACCTTCGTGCGCGGCCTGCTCGACGTCACCGACAACCGCGTCGGGGGGACGGTCGTGCCGCCGGAAGGGGTGGTGCGCCGAGACAGCGACGACCCGTACCTGGTCGTGGCCGCTGACAAGGGCACCGCGACGTTCTCCGACACGGCGAACGAGATCGCCGCGGAGTACAGCTTCTGGCTCGGTGACGCCTTCGCCTCAGGCGGCTCGGTCGGCTACGACCACAAGGCGATGGGCATCACCGCCCGTGGCGCCTGGGAGTCGGTGCGCCGGCACTTCCGCGAGCTCGACGTCGACCCCGACGTCGACCCGGTCACCGTCGTCGGCATCGGCGACATGTCCGGCGACGTCTTCGGCAACGGTCTGCTGCTGTCGCGCAGCCTGCGCCTGGTTGCGGCCTTCGACCACCGGCACGTCTTCGTCGACCCCGACCCCGACCCCGACGTGTCCTACGCCGAGCGCCAGCGGCTGTTCGCGCTCCCGCGCTCGTCCTGGGACGACTACGACCGGTCGCTGCTGTCGCCCGGAGGCGGGGTGCACCCACGCAGCGCCAAGTCCGTGCCGATTCCGGCCGAGGTGGGCGCCGCCCTCGGGCTGCCGGACGACTGCTTCCGCCTGACGCCGAACGAGCTGCTCAGCGCGGTGCTGCGGGCGCCCGTGGACCTGCTCTGGAACGGCGGCATCGGGACGTGGGTCAAGGCCTCGACGGAGAGCCCGGCGGACGCGGGTGACAAGGCCAACGACGCCGTGCGCGTGGATGGGCGCGAGCTGCGCTGCCGGGTCGTCGGGGAGGGCGGCAACCTCGGCCTGACCCAGCGCGGCCGCATCGAGGCGGCGCAGTGCGGCGTGCGGCTCAACACCGACGCGATCGACAACTCGGCGGGCGTGGCCTGCTCCGACGCCGAGGTCAACATCAAGGTGCTGCTCGAGGAGGTCGTCAGCCGCGGCGATCTCGCCCGCAGCGAGCGGGATGCCCTACTCGTCGAGATGACCAACGGGGTGGCCGATCTCGTCCTGCGCGGCAACCGCGCGCAGAACGTGCTGCTCGGCAACGCCCGCGCGCAGTCCTGGGCCATGCTGCCGGTGCACCGCCGCTACCTGCGCGCGCTCGAGGACGCCGGGCTGCTGGACCGCACGCTCGAGGCGCTGCCGTCCGACACCGAGCTCGAGGCGCGGGGCGCTGCCGGCACCGGCCTGACCTCGCCGGAGTTCGCCGTGCTCACGGCGTACGCCAAGAACACCGTCAAGGCCGACCTGCTCGCCTCCGCGCTGCCCGACGAGCCCTGGTACGACGCCCACCTGCGCGCCTACTTCCCGCAGCGGCTGGTCGAGCGCTTCGGCGCCGATCTGAGCGCGCACCCGCTCCGGCGCGAGATCGTGACGACGTCGGTGGTCAATGAGCTCGTCGACCAGGGCGGGACGAGCTTCGCGTTCCGCGCCGTCGAGGAGACGGGTGCGCGCACCGACGAGGTCGTGCGTGCCTACACCGTGGCGACCGAGGTCTTCGGACTGCGCCGGCACTGGCGTGACGTAGAGGCGCTGCGTGCGCCGCTGCCGGTGCAGGTGCAGGTCTCGCTGCACCTGGAGGCCCGGCGGCTCGTCGACCGCGTCGTACGCCGGCAGCTCGCCGATGGCGCCCGCGTGCAGGACGTCGCGGCCGACGTCGAGCGCTACCGCCCGACCGTTGCGGCGCTGCTGCCCGCGGTGCCGGAGCTGGTGTCGGGCGCGGAGCACGACGTGCTGCACGGCGGGGTCGCCCGGCGCGAGGCGCAGGGGGTGCCGGCGGCGCTGGCCCGGCACTCGGTCAGCCTGCTGCACGGCTTCCTCCTGCTCGACGTCGTCGACCTGGCCGACGCGGCGGGGGAGCCGCCGGAGGATGTCGCGCCGCTGCACTACCTGCTGTCCGCCGCCTTCGACGTCGACGCCCACCTCGGCCACATCACCCACCTGCCGCGGGTGGACCGCTGGCAGGCGCTGGCCCGCTCGTCGCTGCGCGACGACCTGTACGCCGCCCTCGCCCGGCTGACCGCCAACGTCCTGCGCAGCACCCCGTCCGGCCCGCCGCAGGATCGGATCGCGCAGTGGGAGGCGGCGCACGCCGACCGGGTCGGCGCCGCCCGGGCCCGGCTGCGGGCGGTCTCGGCCGGCGACGCCGTCGACCTGGCGGCGCTGTCGGTCGTCGTACGCACCCTGCGGACCCTGCTCGACGCGCGCAGCGGCACCCCCTAGAGCCCCCTCACCACCCACCCCGAGCGCCGCCCGGCGCACGACCTGGAGGTCAGAACCGTGCCAGAAGTCATCGTCGTCGGCGTCGACGGCAGCGAGGCAGGCGCTCGCGCAGCGCACTTCGCCGCCCAGCACGTCCAAGGACCCAGCCTCGTGGTGGTCGTCTACGTGGTGCCCTGGTCGCCTTACACGGTGCAGACCGCCGAGGAGAACGAACGGCGGTCTGTGGCCAAGCAGCGCGAGACCGATAGCGCGCAGACGAGCATCGTCGACCCGCTGCTCGCAGAGCTCGCCGACAAGGACCTGAAGGCCGAGGGGCTCGTGCGGCACGGCCACCCCGCCGAGGTGCTCTGCGAGATCGCCACGGAGCGCTCGGCCTCCCACATCGTCGTCGGTCGCCGCGGGCAGAGCCGGGTGCGCTCGCTGCTGTTCGGCTCGACGCCGGGCAACCTCATCCAGATCGCCACCGTGCCCGTGACGGTGGTGCCCTGATGGGCGCGGCCCTGCTGCTGGCCGTCCAGGAGGACGGCTCCAGCAACATCATCAACGAGAACTTCACGAGGCTGTCCACCTTCGTCCAGGACGTCATCTTCTTCTCCGTCAAGGTCAACGGCGCCAAGATCCCGCTCGTCGTCGTGTGGCTGATCTTCGCTGCCGTGTTCATGACGGTCTACTTCCGTGCCGTGAACGTGCGGGGCTTCCGGCACGCGATCGGCCTGGTCAAGGGCGACTACACCGGTCCGGACGAGGAGGGCGAGGTCTCGCACTTCCAGGCCCTCGCGACCGCCGTCTCCGGCACCGTCGGCCTCGGCAACATCGCCGGCGTCGCCGTCGCCATCACCATCGGCGGACCGGGGGCGACCTTCTGGATGATCCTGGCCGGCCTGCTGTCGATGTCGACCAAGTTCGCCGAGTGCACGCTCGGCGTGAAGTACCGCCGCGTGAACGCCGACGGCAGCATCTCCGGCGGCCCCATGTACTACCTGTCGCGGGGGCTGGCCGAGCAGGGCAAGGTCCGGCTCGGCCGCGTCCTAGCCGTCGTGTTCGCCGTCTTCTGCATCTTCGGCTCGCTCGGCGGCGGCAACGCCTTCCAGTCCAACCAGGCCCTCGCGCAGATGCGCACCGTCACCGGCGGGGACGACGGACTGCTCGGCGGCAGCGGCGCGGGCATTGCTTTCGGCGTGGTCCTCGCGATCTTCGTGGGCGTTGTCATCATCGGCGGCATCAAGCGGATCGCCCGCGTCACCGACAAGCTCGTGCCGTTCATGGCCGTCTTCTACGTGACCGCCTGCCTCATCGTGCTGGGCGGCAACTTCGGTGCGATCCCGGAGGCCTTCGGTCTCATCGTCGAAGGCGCGTTCACGCCCGACGGCATCACCGGCGGCGTCATCGGCGTGCTCATCACCGGCTTCCAGCGCGCGGCCTTCTCCAACGAGGCCGGCCTCGGCTCGGCCCCGATCGCGCACTCGGCGGTGCAGACCAACCGCCCGGTGACCGAGGGCTACGTCTCGCTGCTCGAGCCGTTCATCGACACCGTCGTCATCTGCACCATGACCGCACTGACGATCGTCATCACCGGCGCCTACACCGAGGTCGGCACCGAGGGCGTCCAGCTCACCTCGCAGGCCTTCGAGTCCGTGCTTCCCTGGTTCCCGAACGTGCTCGCGGTGGCTGTGCTGCTGTTCGCGTTCTCCACGCAGCTGGCGTGGAGCTACTACGGCGCAAAGGCGACCGCATACCTGTTCAACGAGAGCAAGACCGCCGACACCGTCTACAAGGCCATCTTCCTGCTCTTCATCGTGATCGGCGCCGCGTCCTCGCTCGACGTGGTCATCGGGTTCTCCGACGCGATGATCTTCGCGATGTCGATCCCGAACCTCATCGGCGTCTACCTGCTGCTGCGGGTGGTCAAGCGTGAGCTGCGGGAGTACGAGCAGGACCGCGCAAGCGGCGTCATCGTCAAGGTGTCCGAGCGGGTCTGACCGTCCGCAGGCCCCGGTCCCGCTCGGCGCCGTCGCGCCGGGCGGGACCTGCGCGCGCCCGTCACGGCCGCCCTCGCCTGACGACCGGCCCGATCGTCCTGGCACCACCGGCGCTGCGTCGCAGCGGTCCCGACCTGCGGACCGAGGGCGTCGTCCTCGGCTACGGCGACCGCGTCGTGGTGAACGGCGTCGACGTCGTCCTGCCCAGCGGCCAGGTCACCGTCGTCGTCGGGGCGAACGCATGTGGGAAGTCGACCCTGCTGCGGGGCCTGGCACGGCTGCTCACCCCGCGCGGCGGGAGCGTGCTCCTCGACGGCCGCGACCTGCACCGGACGCCGACCCGCGAGGTCGCCCAGCGGCTCGGCCTGCTGCCGCAGTCGCCCCTCGCCCCGGAAGGCGTCACCGCCGGGGACCTCGTCGCGCGCGGGCGCGCGCCGCACCATCGCTGGTGGCAGCAGTGGAGCGTCGAGGACGAGCGGGCGGTCGAGGAGGCGATGGCGGCGACCGGCACCGCCGACCTGGCGCACCGCGCCGTCGACGAGCTGTCTGGCGGGCAGCGGCAGCGCGTGTGGCTGGCGATGGCCCTGGCGCAGGAGACCGAGCTGCTGCTTCTCGACGAGCCGACGACCTACCTCGACCTCGCCCACCAGGTCGAGGTCCTCGAGCTCGTCGCGGAGCTCAACGCCACCCGCGGGCGGACCGTCGTAATGGTCCTGCACGACCTCAACCACGCCGCCCGCTACGCCCACCACGTCATCGCCATGAAGGACGGCCGGGTCGTCGCCGAGGGACCGCCGGCCGACGTGGTCACTGCGGAGCGGGTGGAGGACGTGTTCGGGCTCAGGTGTGTGGTCGTGCCCTGTCCGGTGACCGGCCGGCCGCTGGTCGTGCCGAGGGGCGGCTGCGGGTGACCGCGGCGCCACCTGCACGGGCCTGGTCCGGGACCTTGGCGTGGACACTGCAGGGACCGCCTTCGTCTCCGGGCGTGGCTGCTGCTCGAGCACCCCGACCCTTGGGGTGAGGACGCCCGCGCCCGCGCCTGCGCGACCGCCCTCGGCAACGCCGGATGAGCTGACCTGCAGCAGATCTGGGATCACGATCAGCTGCGGCCGCCGCTCGTGCGGCGCCCCGGCCGGGCGCGGTCCGGCGGTGCCCGGAGCCTGGTCGTCGGCGCGGTGCACGGCGGTCGCCCCTGGCTCGAGCAGCTGACCGCCTAGGCACTCCCGAGCGTGGACCTCGAAGCCCTCGCCGCCGGCGAGCCCGGCCACGGCGAGCCGCTGGACGGGCCGCTGTTCGCCGTGTGCACCAACGGCTCGGTCGATCGCTGCTGCGCCGTTCGCGGCCGCCCGCTCGCCGCCGCGCTGGCGGCCGAGCACCCTGAGCGCATCTGGGAGGTGACGCACGTGGGCGGCTGCCACTTCGCCGCCAACCTGCTCGTGCTGCCCGACGGGGTGCTGCACGGCGGGACGACCCCGGGGTCGGGCCTGGACATCGCCGCCGCCGCGCTCGCCGGCCGGGTGGCTCACGGCGGCCTGCGCGGCCGCATCGGGACGAGCGGCTTTGCCGCCACTGCCGAGGTCGTGCTGGCCGACGGCTGGACCTGGCCGGGCTCGAGGACCTGCAGGTCATCGAGGAGCGGCCGCACCACGACGTCCTGCTGGGCGAGGACGGCCCCGAGCCGGCAGGCGCCGACGTGCTGGTCGACGCCGGCGGCCGGCGGTGGCGCGCCGTCGTCCGCACCCGCCAGCTCGGCGAGCACATCTCGGTGTGCGACGGCATCGAGCTGCACACCACGACCGTCGTCACCTCGCTCGGCCCTTCCTGACCCCCTCCTTCGACCCACCCCCGTGACCCTCGAGATGACCTACGCGCTCGCCCTGCCCGTCCTGCTTGCCACCGCCCATCGGCTCGGCCGGGCTGCTCGCGCCGGACGGGACCACGACGTTCCGGCGGGCGGAGGGCTTCGACACGTCCGGGATCACCTGCACCGGCGCCAACGTCGAGCCCGACATGGAGAAGGTCGCGTCTCTTCGGCCAGACCTCGTCGTGGGCTACGAGTTCCACGGCATCTGCTCCGGCGGGCGGGCAGACGTGGTCGCCGAGGGCTGCGGCGCTCGGGGTCGCTTGGAACGATCGTCGACACCGACCTCGGAGGTGCCCATGTCCACGCCGGCTCTCGAGTTGCACGACCGCGTTCCCGAGCGGGTGCTGGCGGTTGTCGCCCACCCCGACGACCTGGAGTACGGCGCTGCGGCCTTGGTCGCCCGCTGGACCGGCGCCGGCGCAGAGGTCGTCTACGTCCTGGCCACGCGGGGGGAGGCCGGCATCGACGGGATGGCGCCGGCCGAGGCGGCGCGGGTCCGGACGCAGGAGCAGGTTGCGAGCGCCAACGTGGTCGGCGAGTCGACGGTGGAGTTCCTCGACCACCCGGACGGGACCGTCGAGCTCGGGCTGCCGCTGCGCAGGGACCTGGCCGTGGCGATCCGGCGCCACCGCCCCGACACGGTGCTGCTGTGCAACCACCGCGAGACGTGGGGGCGGGGACGGCTGAACTCCCCGGACCACCGCCACGTCGGGCGGGCCGCGCTCGAGGCGATCGGCGACGCCGGCAACCGCTGGATCTTCCCCGACGCGGGCGGTGGTCTGCCGCCGCACGGCGGGGTGCGGGAGGCCCTGGTCTGCGGCTCGCCCCTGGCGACGCACGCCGCCGACGTCACGGACACCGTCGACCTCGCCGTCGCCTCGTTGGCCGAGCACCGCGCCTAACTGGAGGGGCTGGGGGAGCACCCGACGGCCGACCCCGAGGTCCTTCGGGACTGGCTCGAGCTCGCCGGCCGGCAGGCGAAGGGACGGGGCGCCGCGGTCACCTTCGAGCTCTTCTCCTTCTCAGCACGGCCCGGTCCTACGCCTGCGCTCCCGGACCGGGCACGGGCCGGACCGACCGCTCGTCGAGCTCCTCGCCGCAGCCGTCGCAGGTCAGCCGCGCCGTCGTTCGGTGGCGGTGGCAGTGGCGGTGTCGAATCCCGTCACCAGTCACCGCCCGGGGGGCGTGCGCTCGCGGTAGGCGTGTCCGGGGGCTTGCTCGTCGGGGTGCGGGCCACCTCGACGAGAAGCGCTGTCGTCAGCCCTTGACCCCTCCCTCACCAGCTCCGCGGACGAAGTGGCGCTGGAAGGCGAAGAACAGCAATGCCACCGGGATCGTCGTCAGGAGGGCCGCGCCCATCTTCAGCGGGAACTGCGTCCCCGAACCGAGCTCCCCACTGGTCAGGCTCGCAAGCCCGGTCACCAGGGTCCGGTACTCCGGGCTCTGGGTGACGACGAGGAAGTGGCTGAACTCGTTCCACGACCCCTGGAAGCTCAGGATCGTCAACGTGATCAGGGCCGGCTTGGACATCGGCAGGATCACCGACCAGAAGATCCGGAACGGCCCGGCCCCGTCGATGCGGGCCGCCTCTTCGATGGACACCGGGATGGAGTCGAAGAACTGCTTCATGATGAACACGCCCGCCGCGTCCACCAGCAGCGGCAGGATCATGGCGCTGTAGGTGTCGAAGATGCCGAGCTGCGTGACGATGAGGAACTTCGGGATGAGCAGGGCCACGCCGGGCACGGCCATGACCGCGAGGACGGTGGCGAACAGGAAGCCGCGCCCTCGGAAGTGCATGCGGGACAGGGCGTAGCCGGCCAGGCTGTCCAGGAACACCCGGGCCGCTGTCACGACCAACGTCACCAGGACCGAGTTGCCGAGCCACGTCGTGATAGGTACCGACGCACCCCCGCCTACACCGAAGATCTTCTTCCACGCGGTGAGGTCGACCGGATTGGGCAGGCCCAGCGGCGAGGACGCGGCCTGCGGGTCGTCTTTGAACGAAGCAGCGATCTGGATGAAGAACGGGTACAGGTACAGAACGGCGAACAGCAGTAGCAGGGCGTACGCGGCGATCTTCTTGCCGCTGACCCCCCGGTCCTCCGGGTCACGCCCTTTGGTGCGGGGCGCGGGGCGCCTACCAGCTGTCCGGTCCGCGGTGGGCAGCCTCTGGGTCATCGTGGGTCTCCGCCCGCTGAGGGAGCGGCGCCGACCAGGTTCGAGCCGCGCTGCGCCGCAGCAGCCCGACCGGCGATCGCTCGACGAGTGCGGCGCGAGACCCTGTCCTCGTCCATGAGTCGCCTCTGCATGAAGGTGAGGCCGATGATGATCAGGAACACGATGAAGGCCATGGCGGCCCCGGAGCCGTAGTCGAAGGACCTGAAGCTCTGGCTGTAGGACAGGAAGGCAGGCGTCATGGTCGTGTTGGCGGGCGCACCCTTGCCCATGACGTAGATCTGGTCGAAGACCTGCCAGGTGCCGATCAGGCCAAGCGTCACCACCAGGAAGACTGCCGGCTTGATCATGGGGATGGTCACCAGCCGGATCTTCTGCCAGGGCGACACGCCGTCGAGCTCCGCGGCCTCGTCGACCTCGACGGGCAGGTCCTGCAGCGCAGCCAGGAACAGAAGCATGAACGTGCCCGTGGTGGTCCAGATGGCCAGCATGATGATCACGCACATGGCGACCGAGGGTCCGGACAGCCACTCCCATAGTGACCGCCCGAAGATCTGGCCCTGCGCCCACGAGGGGTTGTCGCCGACGCCCACGGCGTTCAGCGCCAGGTGCAGCAGGCCGCGGGAGTCGCTGAACCACTGCGGCCCGTCCACGCCCAGCACGCCGAGGAAGCCGTTGACCGCCCCGGTGTTGCTGAACAGGAACAGGAACACGGTCGCGATGGCGACCCCGCTGGTGACGGCAGGGAAGTAGAAGGCCGTGCGGAAGAAGCTCTTCCCCCTCAGGAACTTGTTGTTCACGACGATGGCCAGCATCAACGCCGTCGCGGTCTGCAGAGGTACGACGAACAGCACGTAGTAAAAGGTGTTGCCGATGGACTGCATGAACGTCTGGCGGGTCAGACCGTCCTCGGTGAACAAGGAGGTGAAGTTCTCCGCCCCGACGAAGGACGTCTGGCTGCCACCGAACGGTGAGCCGTTGCCGTTCCAGTCGGTCATGCTCACGTACAGCGCCATGAGTATGGGGATGAACAGGAACAGCCCGAGGATGATGATCATCGGTGCCGTGAACAGCCAGCCCGCGACGGCCTGCCGGCCGTAGATGCCGGTCTTGCGTGACGCCATGCCGAACCTCCCTCGTCACGGGCGCGCCGGTGTGTGGACCGGCGCGCCCCCCTCGGCTTGGGTCAGCCCTCGAGGGCTGCGGAACCGTTCTTCTGCAGCTGCGCCAGCATCTCCTCGGGGCTTCCACCCTTGCCGAGGGTGGCGAGCTTGGAGTTGAAGTCGGCAAGGGTGGGCTCGAAGCCGGGCAGGTTGACCGGGCCCTGGCCGTACTCCCCACCGGCCGCGAAGGCGGCGTCCTGCGGGTAGGTCTCAGCGAACTTCTCGGCCCCCTCGATCGTCGAGGGCATCACGCCAAAGGCCTCGGAGAACTGCAGTTGCTGGTCGACGCTGGTCAGGAAGTTCACGAGGTCGACCGCCTGCGCCTGGTTCGGGCTCTTCTCGGCGATGCCCCAGCAGTTGGTGAACAGCAGGGTGCCCTTGCCGCCGGGTCCCTCAGGCAGCTCGGCGACACTGGCCTTGACATCAGGGAAGTCGTTCTTCAAGGCGCCACGCATCCAGTTGCCCTCGATCGTCATGGCGCCGATGCCCTTCCCGAAGGCCTCGCCGCCCCAGCCGGCTGCCGGGCTGGTGTCGGTCATGAACTTCAGCGTGCCTGCGTCCATCATCTTCTTGACCTGCCCCAGCCCGGCGAGCGCCTCGGGGCTGTCGGCCGTCACCTCCGATCCGTCCTCGGCCACCACCCAGCCACCGGCCTGCTTGATGAACGCCCCGGACCGGTTGATGTCGTTGCCAATCACCAGGCCCGTCGTCTCACCGGTCGTGAGCTTCTTGGCGACCTCCTCGAGCGCCGCCCAGTCCTTCGGGTAGTCGGCCTCGGTGAGGCCAGCGGCCGCCCACTTCTCGTCGTTGATGATCAGACCCAGGGTCGAGTAGTCCTTGGGGGCGCAGTAGAGCTTGTCCTCGTAGGTGAACGCCTGCACCAGGCTGGGCAGAAAGCGCTCCGCATCGATCTCGTCGCCGTAGGCGTACAGGTTGCCGGCCTTGGCGAAGTCCCCCACCCGGGCCGCGTCGGTGTAGAAGATGTCGGGCGGTGTGCCACCCGCAAACCCCTGACCGAGCTGCTGCGCCAAATCTGCGGCGGCGATGACCTCGACGGTATTCCCCGTCTCCTCGGACCAAGCTTGCACCGCCGCCTCGACCGCCGTCGTCTCAGGCTCTCCAGAGCTCCCGATCATCATCTGCAGGCTCGCTGGGCCGTCCGTCGACTGAGCGCTGGGCTCCTCGTCGAACCCCCCGCCACCACACGCAGCCAAGGTGAGGGCGCTAGCGGCACACGCAGCTGCGGCGATGCTCCGCCGTCGCGTCAGACGTGAATTCATGTGGTGCCTCCGTTGGTGAGGTGGGGTGGGGATGCTGGTGCAGGACGGTGCGAGGGCGCCGGGGCCGTTCGTGAGCTGCCCCGCTCGACGACGACGGGCTCGAGCAGCACGCCCCCCGACTCGGTGAAGGGGTGACGGCGTGACCCGGCGGCGATCGGCTGCTCGTCGTCGGCGGGCGCGCCGGTGATCATCTCCAGCATCGTCGCGGCGATGCGGGCCAACGGCTGCCGGACGCTGGTGAGGTCGAAGGAGCGGGCGATGTCACTGTCGTCGAAGCCGACCAGCCCGACGTCCACGCCGGCACGCAGCCCGGACTCCCGCAGCACCGTCCACGCCCCGAGGGCGAGCAGGTCCGAGGCGCAGATCAGCGCTCCGCCGCTGCCCAGCCGGGCGATCAGCGGAGCTGCGGCCTCGGCTGCCGCATTCACGTCCTGCGGAGCCGAGGCATCGCATCCCGCCCGGTGCACCCCGAGCTCCACGGCAGCGGCGAGCCAGCCGGCCCGTCGGTCGTCACCGACCGGGGACCCGGCCGGCCAGCCGAGAAACCCCACGGACCGATAGCCCTGAGCGACCCGGTGACGCACTCCGGCGGCGACGCCGGCGGAGCCGTCCACGTCGACCCAGGACGTCGAGCCGGGCTCGTCCCACATCCGACCGAAGCTGGCGAACGGCACGCCCCGTGACCGCAGCCACGCCGGCCGAGGGTCGTCGCGCCTGGTGTCGGTGATCAGGAAGCCGTCGACGGCCTGCACCCCCAGAAGGTGCTCGTACTGATCCATCGGGTCGCCCGCAGACGCAGCCGAGAAGGTCACCACGTGGACGTCGCGCTCGCGGGCGGCGACGGTCAGCTCGTACAGGAACGGGTCGAGGACGTTGCCCAGGCGACGATCCGCTGGTGAACCGACGGCGATCCCCAGCGCGGCCGCGCGCCGGCGGCGCAGCGCGCGGGCGGCGGTGTGCGGCCGGAAGCCAAGGCGCTCGATCTCGCGACGAACGCGGTCCAGAGTCGGCGCCGCCACCCGTTCCGGAGCGTTCAGGACGTTGCTCACCGTCTGCCGGGAGACGCCCGAGGCGCTGGCGACATCCATCAGCGTGGCGCGCTTTCGCACGTCACCTCGCTGCGCTGTCGACGTCGGCACCTCGCATCCCCTTCGCCGGTTTGAACGTTCATACTGTGTGATGGGATAGTCACCCCCGCCTTGCAGCGGTGTCAATGAAGCGATGCACAACCGTGACCCTCACCATCCGCACTTGAGTCTGGGAGCCGAGTCGATGCCCTCATCGAACAGCCCGCCACGCCAGCCGTGGCTGCACGAGCTGAGCGTCTGCGTGAACGGCAACGTGACCGCTCTGAGCGACGGCAGCGGCGACATGAGCGCCCACGGGGCACACGGGGTCTACGTCGACGACCGGCGCGTCGTGCACCGCCTGCAGGTCGCCCTGCGGGGTGGCTCGATCAGCCCGGTCGCCCACAGCAGCTCGGGCAACAGGTCGGATTTCTTCGGATCCGCGCGGCACCTCGGCGATGCCGGCCCTGACCCGACCGTGGAGGTCCGGCGGCAGCGCACCGCGATCGACATGGGCATCGAGGAGCACATCGAGGTCACCTCACG
Source organism: Frankiaceae bacterium (assembly GCA_026786045.1). Classification (GTDB taxonomy): domain Bacteria; phylum Actinomycetota; class Actinomycetes; order Mycobacteriales; family SCTD01; genus SCTD01. Next base: position 18,194 of record JAJAYV010000032.1, read on the forward strand.
GGCGTCCGGCCCGGTCGAGACCGAGCTCGTCGTCCGCCTGGCCGGCGACGGCGCCGACGTCGGCGCCGTCAAGTCGGGCGCTGCGCCAACCGCCGTGCTGCCCGTCGTGACGGTCACCGGCGGACTGGCCTGGCGCGACGACCGCCACGAGGTGCAGGTCGGGCACGACGGCTCGGACGTCCAGGTGGGGTGCGACGAGGCGGGCTCTGGGCTGCTCCGCATGCCGGTGCGGGTGGGACCCGGCCAGACCTGGAGCGTGACGCTGACCATCACAGCGACACGTGTCAGGTCCAGCCTGCTGGACGCGGACCCCGGCTCGCAGGGCGTCGACTGGTCGGACGTGCGGGTCCGGGCCCAGGACTCGGCGCTGGAGCCGACCGTGCGGGCGTCGCTGGACGATCTGCAGCACCTGCTGCTCCGCGATCCCCAGGACGCCCGCGACGTCTTCGCTGCCGCCGGTACCCCGTGGTACCTGACCCTGTTC
>JAJAYV010000033.1 GCA_026786045.1 Frankiaceae bacterium
CGAGCCCGGCGGCGGCCCCGGAGCAGGACTGGCCGGTGCTGCTGGACGAGCTCGACGCCGCGCGGGCGGAGGCCTTCGCCGCCGGCGACGTGGCCGGGCTCGCGCAGGTCTGGGCGCCCGGCTCGGCCGGCCTGGCCGGCGACACCGGGCTGCTCGACGGCTTGGTCTCCCAGGGCCGGACCGCCCAGGGCCTGCGGCACGAGGTCCGCTCGGTCGAGGTGCTCGACAGCGGCGAGGACGCCGCCCGGCTGCGGGTGGTCGACGTGCTCGCCGCCTACGAGGTGCGCGACGCCGCGGGCGCGGTGGTCAGCCGCGCCGCCGAGCGAGGGGAGGCGGCGTACTCCGTCGAGCTCGTCCGCACCCCTGAGGGCTGGCGCCTGGTGCAGGTCGTGCCCGAGACCTGATACCTGGGGCCTGAGCCCGCGCGCCTGCTACAGCGAGCTGGCCAGCGCGCTGTCGACGTCGGGGTCGGCGAAGGTGAAGCCGGTGCGCTGCAGGACCGACGGCTGGAGCCGCTGGCCGACCAGGACGCCCTCCTCGGCGAACTGCCCCAGCACCGCCTTGAGAACCAAGCCCGGGACCGGCACGGGCAGCGTCGGGCGGTGCAGCGCACGGCCCAGCGCCTTCGTGAAGTCGCGGTTGGTGACCGGGGCGGGACCGACGAGGTTGACCGGTCCGCTCACGTCGGCGGTCAGGCAGTGCCGGATCGCGGCGAGCTCGTCGCGCAGCGAGATCCAACTGGTCCACTGGCGGCCGCTGCCGAGCGGCGCGCCGAGGTACGCCTTGAAGATCGGCACCTGCTTGGCCAGCGCGCCGCCCTCGCCGGACAGCACGATGCCGGTGCGCAGGTGCGCCACCCGGATGCCGGTCGCCTCGGCCGGGGCCGTCGCGGCCTCCCACTGGCGGCAGACGTCGGCGAGGAAGCCCTCGCCGGTCGGGCCGGTCTCGTCGGTGCTCCGGTCGCCGGTGTCGCCGTACCAGCCGATGGCGCTCGCCGACAGCAGCACCTTCGGGCCCTGGGCCTGGGCCATCGCGGTGGCGACCGCCGTGGTCCCGTCGACGCGGCTGTCGAGCACGGTGCGCTTCCAGCTGTCGCTCCAGCGCTTGTCCGCGACGCCCGCACCGGCCAGGTGGACCACGGCATCGAGGTCGGCGACGTCAGTGGGGTCGAGGCTCCGGGCCCCGGGGTCCCAGCCGCGCTCGTCGGCGCCGGAGGCCGCCCCTCGTACGAACCGGACGACCTCGTGCCCGTCGGCCCGCAGCAGGGGGACGAGGGGGGTGCCGATGAGCCCGGACGCGCCGGTGATCCCGATCTTCATGTCCTGATCGTCCTCCCCGCGGTGCACGGGCGCGACCGCGGGGGTCAGGGCCGCTCGGCGTCGACGCGGTGCACGGCGGTCTCGTGCGCCTGGCGGCGCAGCCAGAAGCTGACGTCCTGCTGCGGGCCGAAGCCCCAGCACGGCTGCCGCGCGTCGACAACGAGCGCCGCGAGCAGCTCGCCGCCTCCGTCTTCGAACCAGCCGGCCAGTTCCTCGTCACGCACGGGCGCGTCCTCGGGCCGGCTGCGCTCGCCGGTGGTCACGACCGAGGTGGCCCACCGGTGCACCCGCCCGAGGTGCAGCACCAGCTCCCGCAGCGCCCAGTCCGGGCAGGCGGCGACGCGGGTGTCCAGGTCCGGACCGGCGTCGAGGACGCGGGAGACGCGGTCGAGGTCGGCGGTCAGGTGCGCGAGGTGGTCGACAGGCACGGCAGACCCTCCCACGGCACTCCGACACCCCGGTCGTGACGTCGGGTCAGCACGTCGCTGCACCCAACTCCTCCCGGCGAGCCCGAGAGCGCGCTCTCGAGGGGCCACCGTGCGGCAACCGGGTGCAGACGCCAGCACGCCCCGGTCCTGGAGGGGGACCGGGGCGTGGCGGAGGTGTCTAGAGGCCGAGCTCGGCCGCGAAGTCGCCCTCCTCGAGGCGCTCCTTCACCGTGACCAGGAAGCGCGCGGCGTCGGCGCCGTCGACGATCCGGTGGTCGTAGGTCAGCGCGAGGTAGACCATCGAGCGGACCGCGACGACCTCGCCGAGCTCGTCGTCCTGAACCACGACCGGGCGCTTGACGACCGCCCCGGTGCCCAGGATGCCGACCTGCGGCTGGTTGATGATGGGCGTGTCGAACAGCGCGCCGCGCGAGCCGGTGTTGGTCAGCGTGAAGGTCCCGCCGCCGAGCTCGTCGGGCGTGACCCGGTTGGTGCGGGTGCGCTCGGCCAGGTCGGCGATCTTGCGGGCCATGCCGGCCAGGTTGAGGTCGCCGGCGCCGTGGATGACCGGCACGAGCAGGCCGCGGTCGGTGTCGACGGCCATGCCGAGGTGCTCGGCCTCGTGGTAGGTGATCGTGCCGGCGTCCTCGTCGATCGAGCAGTTGACGACCGGGTGCTGCTTGAGCGCCTCGACCGTCGCGAGCGCGAAGAACGGCAGGAACGACAGCTTGGCGCCCTCGCGCGCCTCGAAGTCGCCCTTGGCCGCCTGTCGGAGCCGGGCGATCTTGGTGACGTCGGCCTCGACGACCGTCGTGAGTTGCGCGCTGGTCTGCAGCGACTCGGTCATGCGCTGCGCGATGACCTTGCGCAGCCGGCTCATCGGCTCGGTTCTGCCGCGCACCTGGGTGTCCGGGGCGGCTTTGACGGCCTGGTCGACGAAGGCCGGGGCGGGCGCGCTCGTGCCCTTCGCCGGCTGCGGGATCTCGGCGCGCGGGGCCGCGGAGGTGTCCGCAGCGGCCGGAGCGGCGGCCGGCTCGCCCTGGCCCTGGCCGGCG
>JAJAYV010000034.1 GCA_026786045.1 Frankiaceae bacterium
ACCCGGCGCTGCAGGACCTGCTCGTCGAGCTGTTCGAGCGCTACCCGCCCGACCCTGAGCGCGGAGCCGGGATCGGTCAGGCCATCGGCGAGCGCCGCACCGTGCACCACCGCGCCTTCCCGCAGTCCGTGGTCGAGGCGATCGCCCGGGACCCGTGGCACCTCGACGCGCTGCACACCCTCGGCCTGGGCAGCGCGCTGGTCGTCCCGCTCCAGGTCGTCGGCCGCACCATCGGCGTCCTGACCGTCACCAGCGAGCGGAAGGGCCGCTACAGCGAGGCCGACGTCCAGCTCGTCGAGGACCTCGCCCGCCGCATGGCGACCGCGGTCGACAACGCCGTCCGCTACCGCCAGGAGCGTGAGAACGCCCTCACGCTCCAGCGGTCGCTGCTGCCCAGCCGGCTGCCGTCGCTGCCGGGACTGCGCGTCGCCCACCGCTACCTGCCGGGCACGGCCGGCGCGGAGGTCGGCGGCGACTGGTACGACCTCATCGCCCTGGCCGGCGGACGCGTCGGCCTGGTCATCGGCGACGTCATGGGCCGCGGCATCGCCGCGGCGGCCGTCATGGGCCAGCTGCGTGCGACCGTGCGCGCCTGCGCGCTCGTCGAGGACAGCCCGGCGGCCGTGCTCGGCCTGGTCGACGCCGCGATGTCCTCGCTCGGCCAGACCAGCCTGACCACCTGCCTGTACGGCGTCTTCGACCCGGCCACCCGCAGCCTGCGGCTGGCCAGCTCGGGGCACCTGCCGCCGCTGCTCGTGCACGCCGACGGCGGTGGGGAGTACGTCCAGCTCGACCCGGGCCCGCCGCTCGGCGTCGGCTCGTCGCGGCCGAACGAGGTCGAGGTCGAGGTGCCCGACGGGGCCGTTCTGCTGCTGTTCACCGACGGGCTCGTCGAGGGGCGCAACCAGCCGGTCGAGGACGGCATGCACGTCCTGCGCGGCGCGGTCAGCAACCGGCGGGCCGAGGTGGCCGACGTCGAGGGGCTGTGCGACGCGCTGCTGCGGGCGATGGGCCGCGACGGCCGGCCCGACGACGACAGCGCGCTGCTCGCGGTGTGGACCGGCACGGCCGGGGCGAGCCTGGACCTCGACGTCCACCTGCACCTGGCCGGTCACCTGTCCGAGGTGTCGCGGGCCCGCCGGCTGGTCGTCGACGCCGCCGGCGCGGCGGGCGTGGACGTCGACGACGCCGCGCTGCTCGTCACCGAGGTGGCCACCAACGCGCTGCGGCACGGCGGCCCCGGCGTCGACATGTGGCTGCGCCAGGTCGAGGGCGGTGGCCTTCGGGTCGAGATCGTCGACGGCCGCGCCGAGGCGCTGCCGCAGGTGCAGGCTCCGGCCGACGACGCGGAGGGCGGCCGCGGGCTGCTGCTGGTGAGCGCGCTGGCCCGCGACTGGGGGACCGACCGGCTCTCGGCCGGCAAGTGCGTCTGGTTCGAGCTCGGCCCGGCGCCCGCGGCCTGAGCCGTCCGGGGCAGGATGGCCGCAGCCCCTACGAGAGGACCGGCATGACCCAGCACGGACCCACCACCGGACGCGAGTGGCGGCTGGTGTCCCGCCCCCAGGGGATGCCGGTGCCGACCGACTTCGAGCTCGTGGAGGTCGAGGTTCCGCCACCCGCCGCGGGCGAGGTGCTGGTGCGCAACCTGTTCCTGTCGGTCGACCCGTACATGCGCGGCCGGATGAGCGAGGCCAAGAGCTACGCCGCGCCGTACGAGCTCGGGAAGGTGATGTACGGCGGCGCCGTCGGCGAGGTCGTCGCCTCGACGGTCGACACCCACCGGGTCGGTGACCTGGTGCTGCACCAGCAGGCGTGGCGCGACGTCGCCGCCGGCCCGGCGAAGGAGTTCAAGGTCGTCGACCGATTGGTGCCGCCGTCGCAGTACCTCGGTGCGCTCGGGATGCCGGGCCTGACGGCGTACGCCGGGCTGCTCCGGGTCGCCGGCTTCCAGCCGGGCGAGACCGTCTTCGTGTCCGGCGCGGCGGGCGCCGTCGGCAGTCTCGTCGGCCAGCTTGTCAAGGCGCACGGCGGCACCGCCATCGGCAGCGCCGGTTCGGCGGAGAAGGTCGCCTGGCTGACCGGCGAGCTCGGGTTCGACGCGGCGTTCGACTACAAGGCCGGGCCGGTCGCCGACCAGCTCGCCGCCGCTGCTCCCGACGGCATCGACGTCTACTTCGACAACGTCGGCGGGGAGCACCTGGAGGCGGCCATCGGCGCGCTCAAGGTGCACGGCCGGGCCGCGATCTGCGGGATGATCAGCGCCTACAACGCGACGACCCCGCCGGCCGCGCCGCGCAACCTCATGCAGGTGGTCGGCAAGCGGCTGCGGATCGAGGGCCTGCTGGTCTGGGACCACCACGACCTGGAGGACGAGTTCCTCGCCGAGGTCGGGCCGATGGTCGCCGACGGCCGGATCGTGGCGCAGGAGACCGTCGTCGACGGGCTCGAGCACGCCGTCGACGCCTTCCTCGGCCTGCTCGTCGGGAGCAACACCGGGAAGATGGTCGTCCGGGTCGAGGGATGAGCCGCTCGCTCGGGGCGCTGGCTGAGGCCTCGCTGGAGCGGCTCGGCGACCACCGCTCGCTGGAGTTCGAGGGCCGCTGGCACACCGCCGCGGAGCTGCACGCCCGGGCGGTGAGGCTGTCCGTCGGTCTGCGCGACCTCGGCGCGGGGCCGGGGGAGCGGGTCGTCGTCTGCATGACCAACTGCCCCGAGGTGCTGCTGTCCTACGCCGCGCTGTGGCGGGCCGGCGCGGTGCCGACGCCGGTCATCTCAGCCGTCACCCCGCCCGAGCTGCGGCACGTCCTGCTCGACGCGGGTGCGCGGGCTGTCGTCGCGTCGCCGGCCAGCCTGCCGCTGGTCGTCGAGGCTGCGGCGGGGCTCGACGTCCGGGTCGTCCTGGCCGGGGACGAGCTGCTCCCCGGGGCCGACCTGCTGCTGTCGGAGCTCGAGACGGGCGCCAACGGACCGCTTGTCGACCGCGCGCCCGACGACCTCGCGGCGCTGCTCTACACCGGCGGAACGACCGGGCGGTCCAAAGGCGTGATGCTCACCCACGACGGCCTGTCGCAGATCGCGCAGGCTCGCGCGCAGGTGTTCGCGACGTCGGGCGCAGTCGACCTCCTGCTGCCGCTCCCGCTGTCCCACGTCTACGGCCTGCTCAACTCGGTCACCCGGATGCACCTGCCCGCAGGCGGTTTCGTCGCGCTGCAGCGCCGGTTCGACGCCGCGGGCTGGCTGGAGATGGCCGCGCGGCTGCGCCCGCAGGCCGCCGCGCTCGTGCCGTCGATGCTCCAGCTCCTGCTGGCCCAGGACCTCGAGGCTGCTGACCTGAGCTCGCTGACCTACGTCACGACCGGGGGCGCGCCGCTGCCGGTCGCGGTCCGCGAGCAGTTCGAGCGGCGCGTGGGCGGCGTGCGGGTCTGCGACGGCTACGGCTGCACCGAGGTCACCTCCACGGCCACCATGAACCCGTACGACGCGCCGCGCTCGGGCAGTGTCGGCCTGCCGCTGCCCGGCGTCGAGGTCAAGGTCGTCGACGAGCTGGGCGACCCGCTGCCCGCCG
>JAJAYV010000035.1 GCA_026786045.1 Frankiaceae bacterium
AGCTGCAGGTGCCGCGCCACGGCAGCGGCCGGCGCACCGGGCAGGTCGGCGGCGCGTCCGTGCAGCAGCCGACGCCGGGCCAGGCTGGTCTCCTCGTAGACCAGGGTGCGCAGCAGCTCGTGGCCGAAGTCGTAGTCGTGCTCGCGCTCCCGGACGAGGCCTTGCCGGACCACGTCCTCCAGCGCGGTCACCGTCTCCTCCTCCGTACGCCCGCTCACCGCCCGGACGGTGTCCACGTCGAAGGACCGGCCCAGCACGGCGGCCGCGGCGAGTACCTGGCGCGCGGTCTCCGCCACCGGGTCGAGCCGGGCCAGCAGCAGGTCGCGGGCCCCGGTCGGGATCGGCCAGCGGTCGCCCTCGCCGGGCGTCCGCAGGTACTCGACGAGCAGCAGCGGCACCCCTTCGGTCGTCTCCCAGAGCCGCTCCGGGACCTGCGGATCCGCTTCGCCGGGTCGGGTCCGGCGCACCAGCTCCGCCACGGCCTCGGGACCGAGCCGGTCGAGCCGCACGACGGCCCCGGCCCGGCCCGCCGCCGTGGCCGCCCGGCGCAAGGGGTGGTCGTTGGGCGTACGCCAGGAGAGGACGACGAGCAGGGGGGCACCCGAGAGTCGCCGCAACCCGTAGGAGAGCACCCCGAGGGTGGCGTCGTCGGCCCACTGCGCGTCGTCGAGCAGCAGGGCGCCGGGGACGTCGCCGGCCGCGGCCGCCACGAGCGTCTCCCACAGGCCGGACAGGAACCGGATCTCGGCGCCCGGTGCGTCCAGGGGCGTCCCGACCGTGGCCGCCCGGCCGGCGGCGACCTCGGGCACCAGCCGCGCGGCTTCCCCGAGCGCGCGGTCGCCGACGCCGTCCAGCCAGTGCGCGTCGCCGCGCAACCGGCCCTGCAGGGCTTCGACCACCGGGGCGTACGCGAGGCCTGACTCACCGTCGTAGGCCCGTCCGACGAGGACCCGGGCACCCTCCCGACGCAGCTGGGCGAACAGCTCCTCGACCAGGCGGGACTTGCCGATCCCGGCCTCGCCCTCGACCACGGCGACCCGCCCGTCGTCCCCGATCGCGTCGTACGCCGTCCGCAGCGCACGCAGGTCCCCGGCACGGCCGACGAAGGGGGCGGTGAGAACGGCCGGGGCGCTCGGCCGGCCGGCCGGCACCGGAGCGCGTTGGGCGGGCGAGCGGGCGGGTGCCGCCGCGGCGTACGAGCCGTTGTTGATCTCCTCGTACAGCCGGGTCGTCTCGGACAGGGGTGGCACCCCGAGCTCGCGGGAGAGGGTGCGGACACACTCGCGGTACTGCACGAGGGCGGCGGCGCGGTCTCCGGCATCGGCGTACAGCCGGATCAGTGCCCGGTGCGCGGGCTCGTGCAGCGGGTCGAGGCAGAGCCAGCGCTGTACGGCGAGCACAGCGCCCGTCAAGTCACCCGCCGCGGTCCGGGCGTCGGCCAGGCGCGCGAGGGTGGTCATCAGCTCGCGGCGCAGTCCCTCGGACTCGGTCCGCACCCAGGACTCGAACTCGGGCGCGTCCCGGACCGTGAAGCCCTCGAGCAGGTCGCCCCGGAACAGCTCGACGGCCGCTTCCAGGTCGCTGCGCTCGGTGCCGGCCCGCAGGCTCCGGAACCGTTCGACGTCCAGCTCCAGCCCTGGCGCCTTGACGAGGCGGACGTGGTCCCGGGTCGCCTCGACGAAGTCGGGGCCGACCGCGCCGCGCAGGGTGGAGAGCGTCCGTCGGAGGGCACCCCTCGCCCGGTCGGGGTCGGTGCCCGGCCAGAGCAGGTCGGCGAGAGCGTCGCGCGGGCGGGGGCGGTCGGTCAGGGCGAGGTGGGCCAGCAGGGCGACCGCCTTGCGGGTGTCGAACGCGACGAGCGCCCCGTCGCGCTGCACCCTCGGCGGCCCCAGCAGACTGACCTCGATCACGAGCTGTTCCGTCTCCCCCCGGCTGGGCCTGATCCGGATCGTAACGATTCCTGCACGGTGGACGGCCAACCTGGCGTAGAACGTTGGCCGGTGGAGGGAGGATCGCCAGAGAATGCGCAGGTCAGTAGCGGGCCGCAGCGACGACCTCTGGAGCACGTCATGATCGCCACGTCGGACCGAGCGCTGAGACGCTGGGCCTGGGTCGCGCCGTCCTTCTACGTCGTGACGCTCGCCGTCGGCGTGCCGGTCCTCTTCGCCGAGCAGCGGCGGGACGCTACCGGGACCTCGGAGGGCATCGGCGCGTTGAGCGACGTCGCCTTAGCCGTCCTCTTCCTCGTCTTCCCCCTGACCGGCCTGCTGATCCTGCGGCGCCAGCCGCGCAACACCATCGGCTGGCTGCTGCAGGCGATCGGTGTCGTCTGGGGCCTGACTGGCGTGGCGGGCATCTACGCCAGCTACGGCCTGCTGGTGCGGCCGGGATCGCTGCCCGGACCGGACGTGGCGGTGGCCCTGACTGCAGGGGGCTGGGCCCCAGGTCTAGGCCTGATGGGCACCTTTCTGCTGCTGGTCTACCCGAACGGTCACCTGCCGTCGCCCCGCTGGCGACCGGTGGCATGGCTGTCCGCCTCGACGATCGTTGTCGTGACCGTCGTCATCGCGTTGTTTCCGGGTCCCCTCGATGCAGGTCCGGACCCGACGTTGCAGAACCCTCTGGGGCTGGAGTCGGCTCGTCCGGTCCTCATCGTCCTGCTCAGCCTCTCGCTTCCGCTCCTTCCGGCCTGCATCGTGGCAAGTGCGGTGGCTCTGGTGCGACGCTTCCGCCGCAGCGCCGGTGTGGAGAGGCTCCAGCTCAAGTGGCTCGCCGCCGCCGGCACGGTGGTGGCCTTCATGTATCTGACCACCATGGTGGCGTCGCTCGCCAAAGGCATCACCAGTGGCGCGCCGGACGCGCAGTGGCTGACCGTGCTGCAGAACGTGGCGATCCCGTCCTTCGTTCTCCTCCCGGTGTCGATCGGCATCGCCGTGCTGCGCTACCGGCTCTATGACATCGACCTCGTGATCAACCGCGCGCTGGTCTACGGCGGGCTGACCGCGACCCTGGCCGGGACCTACCTCGCCTCGGTGCTTCTCTTGCAGCTGGTGCTCAGCCCGCTGACGGACCGGTCGGACCTCGCGGTGGCCGCCTCGACGCTGGGGGTCGCGGCACTGTTCCGCCCGGCTCGCGCCCGTATCCAGGGCGCGGTGGACCGGCGCTTCTACCGGCGCCGCTACG
>JAJAYV010000036.1 GCA_026786045.1 Frankiaceae bacterium
GCACCGCGCTGGACGACCTCGCCGAGACCTGCCGCACCTGATCCTGCGTCCAGGCGTCAGACGGCGGTCGTCCGGACGATCCCGACGTGGGCCGACTGCCGCCGACGTCGTCCCCACGCAGGTCGTAGCGGGTGAGGTCGGCCCCGCCGCCCTCCCGCACCCTCCGGTCCTTCTTGATCGTCAGAGGATCCGGTCTCGTAGGACGGCTTGCTGTCGGCTGACGGCACAGATCCTTCTGTCGATCAGCTGAGCACGACGGGCGACCGCCGGCTCGCCTCGGGCGCACTGTCTCGTAGCCACGTCGAGTCACAGGCGCAGGCGGCCACTACCACTCACCTCCCACAGAACATTTTACGAAAAGTGTTGCTGTGCGGTGCTTCTCGTTATCCACAACCCTTGTGCGGCCGGGCTGGATGGCGTAGCATCGAACACGTGTTCGCACCCGACGTCGTGGTCGTCTTCGCCCCTACTGAGTCGGCTCCGCCGCGCCCGGCCGCCGGCGTGCCCGTCGCGGATGAGGCCCCGGCCCCGGATGAGGTGCCAGCTTCGGCCGCGGTGCCTGCCTTCGGCGCCGTGCCTACCCCAGACGAGGTGCCGGCTTCAGGGGACGTGGCCGTGCTGCGCCGGACGATCGCCGTGCTGGCCGGGGTGGACCCGGTCGCTCTGCCGGGGGCGCAGGCGTTGGCCGATGCGACGGCGTTGCTGACGGCCCGGACCGAGCTGGATGCGTTGCTGCTGCGCCGGCTGGGTGATGTCGACGTCCGCCAGCTGCACCGGCTCGATGCGAGCCCGACCATCTCAGCCTGGGTGCGGGCGAAGGGCAGCCCGGTCGACATCGCGACCGTTACCTTGGCGACGCGGCTGTCCCGGCTGCCCGGGGTCGCCGACGCCGTTCAGTCCGGGCTGATCAGCCCGGCCGCGGCGGCCCGGGTCTCGACCGCGCTCGCGAAGCTCCGGCCGCTGGTGGACCGCCCGGACGGGCTGATCGACGGCCAGCCCGGTGAGGCGGTGGTGGCCGCGGTGGTCTGCGACGGCGTCCTGGGCCTGGTCGGCCAGGCCCTGGGCGGGGTGGCCGGCGACGACGGCAGGGTCGTGGAGCTGGACGCGCAGCTGTCGGAGATCAGCTGCTGGCCGACCAGCCAGCTGACCCGGCTCCGAGCCGCGTTCGTCCTGCTCGCCGCGCACCTGCCCGCCACCGACCTGCCCGGCCGCCGACCTGCCGGCCGCCCTGGCTGAGCTGGTCGATGCGCTGCTGCCGGTGCAGCTCGAGCAACGCGCGGCCCGCGCCGCCGAACAGGCCCAGCTCGCCCTGAGCCGCAACAGCGACGGCTCGGGCTGGTTGCTGCGCGGCCAGCTGGACCTGGAGTGCGGCGAGCTGCTGTTCACCGCACTGACCGCGATGCACGGCGTGGATCCGGACAACGTCGTGGACACCGCAGCCTGGCAGACCCTGCGCGAGAGCGGCTGGCAGTTCGCCGACCCGATCCCCGACCAGCTCCCCGACCAGCTCCCCGACCAGCTGCAGCGCCCCGGCGGGCCGTGCAGCACCCCGCGGTCGCACGCCCGCCGGTGGCACGACGCCCTCAAGCTGCTCCTGCGCGCCACCCTGGACAGCGCCGCCCTCGGGCAGCGGGACAAGGCCGCCCCGCACCTGGACGTCACAACCAGCCTGGCCGCCCTGAACAGCGACCCCGGCGCCCGGCCCGCGACCGGCGCCTCCGGCGCCCGGCTGCCACTGAGCCTGGTCAAGCAGTGGTGGTGCGACGCGCACATCACCCGCTACGTCCTCGGGCCTGGGCCATCGGGTGCTGGCCGTCAGCCACACCGAACGCACCCTCAAAGCCCACGAACGGCGGGTCAAGAAGCTCGAGACCGCAGGAGTCTGTCAAGGCGCCGGCTGCCCCCGCGGCCCAGGCCACCCCCTGATCCCGCACCACGTCCAGCCGTGGGCCAGCACCGGCCGCACCAGCCTCGACCAGACGGTGCTGCTGTGCGCGCAGACCCACAACCAGCTCCACCGCGGCCTGACAGTCACCCTGAAGGACGGCCGACGACTCAACGAGAACGGCTGGGTGGAGTGAGCGGGAACGGACCACGCAGGTAGGCACGCATGACGAGCAGGCTGACTACATGGTCATGCTCCCTGGCTCGGTTCGGGGGGCGTGCTGGGGCCGCTGAGTCGCCAGCAGGTCTGCTGAGTCCCGGCGCTCCCCTGTGCCACGCGACAGCCCCCGCCCGGCTGAGAGCCGGACGGGGGCTGGTTCGTGCGACAGGGCCCTACTGCTTGGACGGGTCCTGAAGCGGGTCGTTACTGTTTGCCGCGTCCGTGGCAGCTGCCACGACCGCCTCGCTCACCGCAGCCGGACCACCGAAGACGTGACCGCCCTCGAGGGTGATCGACTCGTCGGCGAGGTAGCCGGCGGTGACGGTGCCGAGCGTGCTCGGGTTGACGGTCAGCACGATGACGCTGCCCTCGACCCCGGCGTGCGGGCCACCGGTCAGCGCGTCGGCGAAGACATCGCCACGCGCCAGGTTGACGTGCAGGCGCGGGAAGCCGAGCTCGCCGGTGGCGAACTTGGCCATCGCGACCGCCGTGGCGAAGCGGTCACCACCGTAGATGCGCTTGACCATGACGTCTCCACCGTCGGACAGGGCCGTAGCCGTGGCCTCGGACACTGCCGCCGGTCCACCGGCGAGCAGGACCCGCTCGATGCCGAGCTCGTCGAGTGCCGCCCTGGTGAAGGCGTTTACCGAGCCTGTCGGGGTGAGCAGGATCGGGAACTGCGCCCGGTAGGAGATCGGGCCGGACACCAAGGCGTCTGCCAGGATGTCGCCGCGAGCGACGATCGCCGTAGCCGCACCGACGTATTCGGCCGGCGGGGTGGTGGCGATGAGCGCAGCGGTCTCGTACCGGTCCTGACCGCCGACGCGGCTGACATCGTAGGCCGCGTCCAAGGACGCGAACTGCGCGGGGCTCACCGCGGCAGGGCCGCCGAGCACGATGATCCGCTCAGCACCCAGCTCCTCGATGGCGGCCCGTGTGACGGCCGGCAGCGAGCCCGGGGTCGTCAGCAGGATCGGGGCGTCCTCGAAGCCGGCGAGGTAGTTGCCGGCCAGGGAGTCGGGCAGGTTGCGGTCCATGCCGCTCGCCAGCAGCACCGTGTCGGACGTGCCGAAGGTGTCCAGGGCGATCTCGGCAGCCGTGCCGAAGCGGTCCGGGCCGGCCAGTCGCTCGAAGCCCTGGAACTGCGACTGGTTGACCGCGCTGTTGTTCGGCAGCGCGACGTACGGGAACGTGTCGCCGAACGGCAGGTCGTTGCTGTCCACCGCGTCGCTCAGGTCGTTCGCGGCGCCGACGAGCTCGCCCTCCACGACCTGCAGCGAGATGTCGACCACGTCGTCGGCCAGGCGACGGCCGTTCGGGTAGCCGGCGACATCTCCGCCGATCACACCGAGGCGGTTCGGGTTCGCACTCGGCGGGATGCTGGTGTTGAGACGGAGCATCTCACCGGGCGCAGCCGTGGCGACGCCCTGGTTGACCTCCAGCGAGTTGACGTCCGGGACACCCGTCAGGAAGACCTGGACCAAGTCGTTGCGGGGGGTCGCCGGCGCGGGGATGCCGTAGAGCGCCTCGACCAGCTTGGGCACCTCGGGGTCGGTGACGTACGGCAGGAACTGTCCGTCCTTGGCCGGGGTGGAGGCGTTGAAGCGGTCCTTGTCCTTGAGCGGGATGACCAGCTCGTTGACCAGCGGGTTGCCCAGGCGCGAGACCTGCACGAACTCCCCGGTCTGCGTCTCGGTGCCGTCAGCAGCCAGGACCCGCGTCTTCGGCAGCGACGTCGTGCTCCACACGCCGATGACCGGGTTGTTGTCGGCGTCGGCGTTGAGCGCCAGCGCCTCCTTCGGCAGCTGCAGCGCCAGGGTCTGGACGTTGCGACCGTTCAGCGTGTCGTTGCCGACCTCGTCGAAGTCCGGCGCGCCGTACAGCAGGTCGAAGACGCGCAGGTCCAGGAAGAAGCTGTCGTCGGCCTGGCCGGCGAAGGCCTCGCCGCCGAGCCCGGCAGCCACGTCGACGATGGCGTCCTCACGCAGGGCCTCGTAGTCCGGCATGGACGCCGGCCCGACGTTCGACGGCGCGACGGGCGCGTTGTCGAGCAGCAGGACCGGGGCAGCGCCGGCTACGACGACTTCCAGGTCGTAGAACTGCCGGAAGTTGAGATCCGGGTCGTCGAAGGACTCCACGACACCGGTGTTGTACAGGAACGTGTCCTGGGTCCGGTAGGTGTCGGTGAAGGTCCACCGGTAGGTGAGGTCGGCGACCGCGTCACCGTTGTTGTCGACGTTGACCTCGTAGCGGGCGTCGGCGTCGAACTTGTAGAAGTTCGGCCCGCCGTCCGGCTCCTCGTTCGGCCAGAAGTTCGCGAGCAGCGTGACGCTGTCCGGGTCGTCCGGGCTGACGAAGGTGTAGACGTCGGTGTTGTCGATCTCCGGGTTGAAGGAGGTGAACGGGGCCTCGCGGTGGCTGGAGGCGTTGCTCGTCGCGGGGGCGAGCAGTGCCATGCCGGCCACGCCGGTGGCGGCGGCCGCGAGCAGGGCGATCGGACGCCTGCCCCGGCTCATGGTCGGTCGTGCCATGGAGCTCCCTCGGGAGGTAGGTGGAGTGTTCGAGTGGGAAGCGGTCATGACCGGTTCACCGCCTGGTTGTGGGGCTGCGCGACGTACGGGAACCCGTCGAGGAAGTCGACGTCGTTGCTGTCGACCTGGTCGTCGAACAGCGCGATGGTCGCGGCAGGAGTGCCGGTCAGAGCGCCCTCGAGCACCTTGAGCTCGATGTCCGTGACGTCGTCGGTGAGACGACGGCCGTTCGGGTAGCCCTGGAGGTCACCCTCCAGCACGCCGAGCCGCTTGGGGTCGGCGGTCACCGGGACGCTCATGTTCAGACGCAGCATCTCCGACGGCTTGAAGATCGCGTCGTCGTTGTCGCGGTTGAGCAGCAGGCTGTTGAGGTCGGCCTCGAGAGCCGGCACGCTGCCGAGGCAGTTGGCGTTCGTCGACTTCTTGCAGACACCGGTCAGGAAGACCTCGATGAGGTCCTCGCGCTGGGTGCCCGGGGTGGCCGCGTCGGTGTCCGGCTCGATGTCCAGGCCGTAGATGAGGTCGATGAGCTTGGGGACCTCGGGGTTCTGGACGTAGCTCAGGAAGCTGCCGGCGTCGTTGACGGGCTCGGACGCGTTGAACTTGTCCTTGTCCTTGATCGGGATGACGACCTCGTTGACCAGCGGGTTGCCCAGACGGGACACCTGGGTCAGGTCCGCGCTGCTGTTGACCTCGAACGCGGCGGCGTCGGTGCCGGGCAGCACGCGTGTGGTCGGACGGCTGGTGGTCGTCCAGATGCCGACGACCGGGTTGCCTGTGGCCGACGCGTCGCCGTTGAGCGCCAGGTCGGTCTTGGGCACCTCGAGCGCGATCGTCTGGACGTTGTAGCCGTCAAGCGTGTCGACGCCCACCTCGGACAGATCGCCGCCGTAGAGCAGGTCGAAGATGCGCAGGTCGAGGAAGAAGCTGTCGTCGGCCTGACCGGCGAAGGACTCGCCGCCGCCCGGGACGTCGCGCAGGGTGCCCTCCCGGATCGCCGGGTAGTCCGGCATGGAGGTCGGGCCTACGTTGGACGGCGCCACGGGGGCATCGTTGAGCAGGACCGTCGTCGGGCCGCCCTCGCGGATCTCCACCAGGTCGTAGGTCTGGCGGAAGTTCAGGTCGGTGTCCTCGAAGGAGTCGACAACGCCGGTGTTGTAGAGGATCGTGTCCTCGGTGCGGTACGAACTGGTGAACGTCCACCGGTAGGTGATGTCGGCGACCGAGTCACCGTCGTTGTCGATGTTGATGTCGTAGGCACTGCCGTCGTCGGCGAACTTGTAGAAGTTCGGCCCACCCTGTGGGTCTGCGAAGGGCCACCAGTTCCCGATCAGCGTGACCGAGTCCTCATCGTCCGGGCTGACGAAGGCGTAGAGATCAGTGTTGTCGGCCTCTGCGTCCTCGGAGATGAAGGGCGCCTCGCGGTGGCTGGACGCCGAGCTCGTTGTTGGTGCCAGCAGCACGGCCGTGCCGGCCAGGCCGGTGGCTGCGGTGGCGGCGAGCGCGATGGCGCGTCGGCGCCGGCTCGTCCTGGGTGGTCTTGCCATGGGGCTCCTTCGAGGAAGCGCAGACCCCGGGTGAGGGGCGCGGTCATCAGGGCTGTGAGCGCAGGCTCACCGAGCTGTCGTCCGTCACGCTGACGGCCCCGCGCCTCCCCTCATCTGGACGTACGTTCGGCATGCCTTCGATGAACCGGGCCGTCCGGTTCGACGAAGCACTGCCTGAGAACTCGTACGTTCCAGGAACGTCCTGCGTCGTACCTAGGTTCTTATGCAGACGGAAGGCAATCTGTTACAGCATTGACATGCTTCGCAGCCGTCCGTAGTCGGATGAACCCGTCAGAAGGAGCCGCGTGACCCTTTCCTCCCGCCGCCTGCTCATGGCCGGCGCGGCGGTCCTGATCGCGCTCGGCCTGCTACTGGGCGGTGCCGTCCTCGGCAACCCCGGCGACGCTGTCGAGCAGGAGCAGTCGGCGGGGGCGACGCCCGCGGCGCCAGGCAGCATCGAGGCGCTGCAGGCCCAGCTGGAGCGGCTGCCCGGCGACTACCCCGGATGGGCCACTCTCGGACTGCTCTACGTCGACCGCGCCCGCACCACCCTGGACCCCAGCTGGTACGCCAAGGCGCAGGGCGCATTCGACCGGTCGTTGGAGGTGCGCGGCGAGGACAACGGCGGGGCCATGGCCGGGCTGGCCTCCCTGCAGGCCGCGCAGCACCAGTTCGACCGGGCCGAGGCGTCGGCCCGCGCAGCGATCGCCATCAACGACTTCGACGCCACGGCGTACGGCGTGCTGACCGACGCCCTCACCGAGCTCGGTCGCTATGACGAGGCGGCCGAGGCGCTGCAGCAGATGGCGGACATCGACCCGGGCTACTCGACCCTGACGCGCATCTCCTATCAGCGCGAGCTGCGCGGCGACGTCGACGGAGCGCGCACCGCCATGCAGCAGGCGCTGGACACCGCCGCCAGCAGGCCGGACAAGGGCTTCGCTCTCTACCAGCTCGGCGAGCTGGCGTGGGGCTACGACGGTGACGCGGCCGGCGCTGTCGCCCTCTGGGAGCAGGGGCTGGCGCAGGACCCGGCGTCGCTGCCCCTGAAGGCGGCCCTTGCTCGCGCTGCGGGCGCCGCCGGCCGAACCGACGAGGCGCTGGCCGGTTGGGGGGAGGTCACCGGCCGCGTGCCGGTGCAGCTCTACCTCGTCGAGCACGCCGATCTGCTCCGCTCGCAGGGCGACGAGCAGGGGGCCGCCGACCAGCTGGAGCTGGTCGAGACGGCCAATGCACTGCTGGAGTCGGCCGGCTCGGTCGTCGACCTCGAGTCGGCGCTGTTCGAGGCCGACCACGGCAGCCCCGAGCGCGCGGTCGCCAAGGCTCAGGCGGCCTACGCCGTCAGCCCCGGTAGCGTGTTCGTCAACGACGCGATGGCTTGGGCGTTGCACGCCGCCGGCCGGTCCGACGAGGCGCTCCCCTACGCGGACACGGCGGTCTCGCTGGGCATGCGGCGGGCCTCGTTCGTCTTCCACCGGGGCATGGTGCTCGACGCCCTCGGGCGCACGGACGAGGCGAAGGCGGCGATGCAGGAGGCGCTGGAGATCAACCCGAACTTCTCGATCCCGTACGCCGTACTAGCCCGCGAGGTCCTCGAAGGCTGACCGGCTTCAGGCTAAGTGGCGGCAAGCCGCCCCTTTTCGCCGCGGCTTGTTAGCTTGTGTCCTCGGGGTCTCGGCGGCACCGTTGGCCGGCGAAAGCTGATTCATGTGCGCACGGGCTGGCTGCCTCCTAACCTGACGCCGCGCTCGTGCGGGCAATCGGGGGGTGGGACGTCGACGTGGTGGCCGGTGTCGTGGGGCAGGGTGCACCGGTGGGCGACCCCGCGCCGGACGGTGTGGACCGGCTCTCCCTCTACCGAGAGGCGGTGGAGGCCGGGCCGGACGGTGTCGTCGTCGTGTCTCCCCTCGGTGAGATGGTTGCGTTCAACGAGCGCTTCGCCCAGATGTGGCCGATCCCGCCCGAGGTCGTGGCGAGCCGGTCTGACGACGCCGCCCTGCAGTCGGTGCTGGACAAGCTGGTGGACCCCGACGCCTTCCTGGTCCGCGTGCGGGAGCTCTACGCCCGGGCGGACGGCGAGGCCTACGACGAGCTGCACCTGCTCGACGGCCGGGTGTTCGACCGGCACGGCCGTGCGCTGCGCGCCTCTGACGGTCGCTACCTGGGCTGGGCGTGGTACTTCCGCGACGTGACGGTCACCCGAGCGGCCGCCGCGGACTCGGCGCGGATGAGCAGCCTGGTCGCCGTCGCGCACGCCCTCGGGAATGCAGGCTCGGAGTCCGCGGTGCTGGAGATCGTCAACGTCGACGGCACCGCCGCGCTGGGCGCCGAGGGGGCCGTGCTCTGCCTGGTCGAACCAGGCAAGCCCTACGTCCGCGCCCTGACCAACGGCTTCTTCAGCGCCGCCGTCCGGGCCGAGGTCGCCGTGCTGCCGACCGACTTCCCCCTGCCGATGGTGGCCGCCGCGACGGGCGGCCCGGCGCTGTTCCTGGACGACCGGGCTGCTGCCGTGCGGCTGTTCCCGGGGGCAGCCGAGCTCTACGCCGAGGCCGGGGCCGAGGCCTCTGCGGCTGTCCCGCTCCAGTCCGGGGAGGTCCTGCTGGGCTCGTTGTCGGTCGCCTTCGACCGCGCGCACCGCTGGCGGCCGGAGGACCGGCGGCTGCTGGAGGCCCTCGCGTCCCTGACCGCCCAGGCGCTGGGCCGGTTGCGCGCGCAGGAGGCCGAGCAGGCCGCGTCGAGCGCGGTCCGGCGGATGGCCGAGACGCTGCAGCGCTCGCTGCTCACCGCCCCACCGCCGTCGGTCGGCGTGCAGGTGGCCGTGCGCTACCAGGCGGCCGCCCAGGAGGCGCAGGTCGGGGGCGACTGGCACGACTTCTTCGAGCTGGTCGACGGGACGCTGGCGCTGGTGGTCGGCGACGTGGCGGGGCACGACCGGGACGCCGCCGCCGCCATGGCGCAGTGCCGCAACGTGCTGCGCGGCGTGGCCCACACGCTCAAGGCCGCCCCGGCCGCAGTTCTCACCTCGTTCGACCTGGCGCTGGCCGCGCTGCACGTCGACGTCATCGCGACGGCGGTGCTCTGCCAGGTGCGCCGGCTGCCGGAGGGAGGTGCCTGGTTGACGTGGTCCAACGCCGGGCACCCGCCGCCGGTGCTCGTGCGGCCGGACGGCTCGGCCCAGCTCCTGGCGACTCCACCGGACCTGCTGCTGGGAATGCAGCCGAGCGCAGAGCGGCGCGACAACGAGATCGTCCTGCAGCCCGGCAGCGTGCTGGTCCTCTACACCGACGGACTGGTCGAGCGGCGTGGGCAGGACCTGGACGTCGGGCTCTCGCTGCTCGCCGAGCTCGCCGCTCGGTTGGGTGCCCAGGATCCTGAGCAGGTCTGCGACGCGCTGCTGGAGGAGCTGGGCGGGACGGCCGAGGACGACGTCGCCGTACTGGTCCTGCACGTCCCGTGAGACCCGTGGCGGAGGCGGATGGGAATCGAACCCACCAGGACCGGATGCCGGCCCTCACCGGTTTTGAAGACCGGGGCGCCCACCAGGAACGCGTACGCCTCCCCGCGCCGGGCCGGAACCCGGCGGGAGGCGATCAGACTACTTCGGGGGCATCCGGATCCCGCCGTCGACGCGGACGACCTCGCCGTTGGCGTAGCTGTTGACGAGCAGCTCGAGCACCATGCTGGCCAGCTCGTCGGCGGTCCCGAGGCGCTTGGGGAACAGCACGTTCGCGCCCAGTGTCGCCTTGAACGCCTCGGACGCCTCGCCCTCGCCGTAGATGGGGGTGTCGATGAGCCCGGGCGCGACGCAGTTGATCCGGATGCCGGCGGCCGACAGGTCGCGGGCGATCGGCAGCGTCATGCCGACGACGCCGCCCTTGCTGGCCGAGTAGGACGCCTGGCCGATCTGGCCGTCGAAGGCCGCGACGGAGGCCATCGTGCAGATGGCGCCCTTCTGCCCGTCGGCGTCCACCGCCTCATGGCGGCTCATGGCCGTGGCGGCCAGCCGGACGCAGTTGAACGTGCCGACCAGGTTGACCGCGACGACCTTCTGGAACGCGCCGAGGTCGTGGGCGCTGTCGTAGCTGCCGTCGCGGCCGATCGTGCGCGAGGCCCAGCCAATGCCCGCCGCGGTGACGGCGGTGCGCAACGGCGCGTGCTCCTCGGCCGCGGCGATCGCGGCGATGACCTGCTCGGGGTCGGTGACGTCGGTGCGGACGTAGCCGCCGCCGATGCTCTTCGCGACGGCCTCGCCCTTCTCGTCCTGCAGGTCGGCGATGACGACGCTGGCGCCGCGGGCGGCGAGCAGGCGCGCGGTCGCCTCGCCGAGGCCGGAGGCCCCTCCGGTGACGAGGGACGAGGTACCGGTCAGGTCGAGCACGGGGACTCCTTCGAGGCAGGGACGGGAGAGGCCATCACACCAGGCGCGGCGGACGTAGCCTCGACCGCATGACAGCGGTGGGCGCGGTGGTCCTCGCCGGGGGCCGCTCGTCGCGCATGGGGACGCCCAAGGCCTGGCTCGAGTGGCACGGCTCCACCCTGCTGCGCCGCACCGTCGGGATCGTCGGCCGGGGCGTCGACGGCACCGTGGTCGTCGTCCGCGCGCCTGGCCAGGAGCTGCCGCCGCTGCCCGCCTCGGTGCAGGTCGTCGACGACCCCGTCGAGGGGCGGGGGCCGCTGCAGGGCATCGCCAGCGGTCTCGCCGCGCTGGTCGGCCACGCCGATGTGGCCTTCATCTGCTCGACCGACCTGCCGTTCCTGCACCCCGCGCTGGTGCGGGCCGTCGTCGCCGGGCTCGCGGACGCCGACGTCGCCCTGCCGGTCGTGGACGGTCACCGCCAGCC
>JAJAYV010000037.1 GCA_026786045.1 Frankiaceae bacterium
CGCCGGAGACGTACGCCTGGCCGGCCTCCAGCAGCGCCGAGGCCAGCTCGACGACCTGGGTGACGTAGGTGTGGGCGCGCGGCTCGTAGGTGGGCCGGCGGACCCCGAGGGCGTCCATGTCGCGCTCGAAGTGGAACTGCTGGACCGCGGCGAACCGGTCGTACGGCGCGCCCGCGCGCAGGGCCGCCTCGAACAGCACGTCGTCGACGTCGGTGACGTTGCGGCACACCTCGACCTGCACGCCGAGCCGGCGCAGCAGCCGGTCGGCGGCGTCCACCCAGACGAACGTCGCGGCGTGCCCGAGGTGGGTCACGTCGTACGGCGTCACGCCGCAGACGTAGATCCGGGCGCGCCCGACGACCGAGAGCGAGCGGCCGCCCAGGTGCAGGCGCGGCGGCGGGACGGGGTCGGACGCGTGGTGCACGCAGCTCTCCTGGCTCGGGTCGGAGGCCCAGCCTGCCACCCGCTCCGGCGGTGCAGGGGCAGAAGTCGGACGCGGCGTGCAACCGTGTCGGGGTGCCGTGCGTGTGGAGGGCGTGACATTGCCCGATCGGCCCCGCGGCGCGGCGGACTTCGACGCGTTCTACGCCGCCTCCTGCGCCCGCACCGTGCGGGCCCTGCACGCCATGACCGGCGACCACGCCGAGGCCCAGGACGTGGTGCAGGAGGCGTACGCCCGGGCCTGGCAGCGCTGGACGACCGTCGGGACGTACGACGCCCCGGAGGCCTGGGTGCGGGCCGTGGCCTGGCGGCTCGCGGTGTCCCGCGCCCGCCGGGCGAAGGTGGGTCTGGGGAAGCTGCGCCGGCACGGCGCGGCGCCCGACGTGCCGGGGCTGGAGCCGGACCACGTCGCGCTCGTGGCGGCGCTGCGGTCGATCTCACCGGACCAGCGCCGGGCCGTCGTCCTGCACCACGTGGTCGGCTTGACGGTCGCCGAGGTGGCCGCCGAGTGCGGCGTACCCGACGGCACCGTCAAGGCCCGGCTGTCCCGCGGGCGTGCCGCGCTCGCCGCTCTGCTGCACGACGAGGAGCCCAGCCGTGCCTGACCACTATCTCGACGACCGTCTGGCCTCGCTGCGCGGACTGACGACCGCTCCGCTGCCGGGCGCCGCCGCGGCCCGCGCACGAGGTGAGCAGCGCACCCACCGGACCCGAGCCGCGCTGACGGGTGTGGCCGCCGTGGTGGCCGTGCTGGCCGTCTCGGTCGGCAGCGCCGTCGGCGGGCTCGGCGGGGACGACCGGGTGCGCGGGCTGACGGCGTCCCCGCCCCCGGCGCCGGCGGTGCCGGAGGGGTTGGCCGTCAGCCTGCTGGACGCCCAGGACGTCGGACAGGTCCGCGACGGAGCGTGGAGCTCCCGGAGCACCGAGGACGCGCCTTTCACCGTGCTGCCGGAGGGCTGCTCGGGCGACGTGCTGGGCGAGCCGGTCGAGACCGCGCTCGGCTACCTGGACAACGGGACCTCGCGCCAGGTAGCGCACCAGCTGACGGCCTGGCCGTCGGAGGACGAGGCCCGCGCGGCCTTCGGCCGGCTGATCGACGCGATCGAAGCGTGCAGTGGCGAGCCGGGGTTCCCGTCGCTGCTCGGCGGGCTGGCCGGTGAGGGTCCGGACCGGGTGTACGGCGAGTGGTCGGTGCCGCCGCCGTACCTGCGCTTCGCGATGGAAGTCGTCGGCGGCACGGTGTCGGTGGTGGCCGACCGAGGCGGGGCGTTCGCGACCTACGACGAGCTGCCGCAGCTGGCCGACCTCGCCGCGCAGAAGGTCGCCGGCGGGCCGTACGCCGCTCCTCCGCAGCCGTCCGCCGATGACTGGGACGTGGGCAGCGCGGTCCTGACCCCCGCCGAGGCGAGCACGGTGGAGCCGGGCGACTGGACGGCGGAGCCGCTCGTCGACGGGCGGGTGCTGGACCCGTGCCAGACCCTGGCGGGCGCGCCCAGCCCCGAAGACGGGTCCGGAGAGTCGCTGCGGGTGCAGCGCGAGACGGGCGGCACGGCGGTCGACACGCAGGTGGCGCGGTACGCCTCGCCGGAGGAGGCCGCAGCCGAGCTGGAGCGCTACCGCAGCGCCGTACGCGGCTGCCCGGTCGAGACCCGCGGCATCGGGACCACGACATACGAGGTGCTGACGGACGCGGCGGACCGGCTGGTCGTCCGGGAGGTCGCCGGCTGCTCCGGATGCCTGCCGTTCCCGTCCTACTCCGTGGTGGCGCAGGTCGACGCCGGGCTCGTGGTGCTGCGCGTCGCAGTCGGCGAGGACGGCGACCCCGGGCCGGAGCTGGCGGAGCGCTACGCCGCGCTGGCACAGGACCGGCTCGCGCTGGTAGCTGGCTCGGACTAGGCGGGGCGCGGGCTCAGCTGCCAGCGCGGGTGACCGCGTCGCAGAACCGGCCGTGCGCGGCGACCTCCTGCTCGAGCGGCGCGAGCACCTCGTCGCGGGCGACCTGTTCGACGGCGTCGTGCAGCCGCCGCTCGGCCCGCCTGCCCCGGCGCCGTGCCGACGCGCGGACGAACGGCCTGGCCAGCAGGGCGGTCAGCAGCCCGGCCAGCAGCCCGCCGACCAGCAGCAGGGTCGGCAGCGGGAACCCCTCCACCCGCGGCAGCGGGACGACGTCGTCGAGCTGGAGGTAGCCCAGGCCGACCAGCGCGAGCAGCCAGAGCGCACCGACCAACGCGGCGAGCGCGAGCAGCCACTGCAGCCCGCCGATCGCGCGCTGCCAGGCAGGGACCCGGGCCGGCCCCGGTCCGGCGATGGCGACGGCGCGGTCGAGCCGGTCGGCCAGCCGCTCCTCGCGGGCGTCGACGGTCCGGCGCAGGTCGTCACGCCAAGCCTGCGGCAGCCCCTCGGCGGCGACATCACGGGTGCGACGCAGAGCGGTGGTGACCGCCGCCTGCTGGGCGCTGCTGGCCGCGGGCAGCGAGGTGCGCGCGCCCTCCTGGCCGACGTGCAACCGGCCGAGCGGGTCCGGGCGGAGCTTGGAGGTCCACCGCAGCAGCGGCCAGCCGGTGCGGGCGCGGCCCTCGCGGCGGGC
>JAJAYV010000038.1 GCA_026786045.1 Frankiaceae bacterium
GGACGGGGGCGGTCACGGCGGCGACGGTACCGATCGGCGGCGGGCCGGGACGCAGCGCGGGCCCCCCCCCCCGGGGGGGGGGGGGGGCGGGGGGGGGGGGGGGGGGGGGCGGGCCCGGGGCGGGGGGGGCGGGGCGGCGGGCCGCGGCCGGGCTGCGGTACTAGACCCGGTCGGGGGTGCGGCTGCTCGACTCGGTCATCTCGACGGCGCCGGAGACGCCGCGCCTGTTGCTGATCGTCACCGCGGTGACGATGCCCGCGCTCGCGATCGCCGCCACGACGAAGCGGACGCCGAGGTTGGCGTCCTCGCCGATGCCGTACTGCACGACGACCGGCGCGATGAGCAGGGCCACGAGGTTCATGACCTTGAGCAGCGGGTTGAGAGCCGGCCCGGCGGTGTCCTTGAACGGGTCGCCGACCGTGTCGCCGATGATCGTCGCCTCGTGGGCCGGGGAGCCCTTGCCGCCGTGCGTGCCGTCCTCGACGAGCTTCTTGGCATTGTCCCAGGCCCCACCGGAGTTCGACAGGAAGACGGCCATCAGCACACCCGAGGCGATCGCGCCGGCGAGGAATGCGCCGAGCGGCTGGTAGCCCAGCGCGAAGCCGACCGCGATCGGCGACAGCACCGCGAGCAGGCCGGGGGTGGCCAGCTCGCGCAGCGAGTCCTTGGTGCAGATGTCGACCACGCGGGCGTAGTCCGGCTTCTCGGTGTAGTCCATGATCCCGGGCTTGGTGCGGAACTGCTCGCGCACCTCGAACACCACCCGGCCCGCAGCGCGGGACACCGCCTGGATGGCCAGGCCCGAGAACAGGAAGACGACCGCCGCGCCGATGATCAGGCCGAAGAGCAGGTTCGGCTTCTCGATCGACAGGGAGAAGTCGTCCGCGCTGCGACCGGCGACCTCGAGCGCGCGCCCGACCTCGGCCCGGAACGAGCCGAACAGCGCGGTCGCGGCGAGCACGGCCGTCGCGATGGCGATGCCCTTGGTGATCGCCTTGGTCGTGTTGCCGACCGCGTCGAGGCTGGTGAGCACCAGCGCGCCCTCGGCGGTCACCTCGCCGGACATCTCGGCGATGCCCTGGGCGTTGTCGCTGATCGGCCCGAAGGTGTCCATCGCGACGATGACGCCGACGGTGGTCAGCAGGCCGGTGCCGGCCAGCGCGACGGCGAACAACGCCACGATCGTGGAGCCGCCGCCGAGCAGGAACGCCGCGTAGACCGCGCCGCCGATGAGCAGCGAGGAGTAGACCGCGCTCTCCAGGCCGACGCTGATGCCGGCCAGGATGACGGTGGCCGGACCGGTCAGCGAGCTCTTGCCGATCTCCTTGACCGGCTTGCGGTTGGTCTCGGTGAAGTAGCCGGTCAGGACCTGGATGAGGCTGGCCAGCACGATGCCAATGATCACGGCGCCGATCGCGACGTAGCGCGGGTTGCTGTCGGACTCGGTGCCGCCGGTGAGCTCGGCGAAGGTCGACGGCAGGTAGAGGAACGCCGCGATCGCGACGAGCACGGCCGACACGACGGCAGAGAGGAAGAAGCCGCGGTTGATGGCGTTCATGCCGTTGCGGTCGCCGTCGCGCGGGCTGGTGCCGTAGATGCCGACCAGCGCGGTGAGCACGCCGATCGCCGGGACGATGAGCGGGAAGACCATGCCCTGCTCGCCGAAGGCCACCTGGCCCAGGATGAGCGCCGCGACGAGTGTGACGGCGTAGGACTCGAACAGGTCGGCCGCCATGCCGGCGCAGTCACCGACGTTGTCGCCGACGTTGTCGGCGATGGTGGCGGCGTTGCGCGGGTCGTCCTCGGGGATGCCCTGCTCGACCTTGCCGACGAGGTCGGCGCCGACGTCGGCGGCCTTGGTGAAGATGCCGCCGCCGACGCGCATGAACATCGCGAGCAGCGCCCCGCCGAAGGCGAAGCCCTCGAGCACGCGGGGGGCGTCGGCGCCGTAGACGAGCAGCACGATCGTCGCACCCAGCAGGCCCAGACCGACGGTGAACATGCCGACGACGCCGCCGGCGCGGAACGCCAGGCGCAGCGCCTTCTTCGTGCCGGACTCGTTGGCGGCGTTGGCCACGCGCAGATTGGTGCGCGTCGCGAGCGTCATGCCGATGAAGCCGACCAGCGCGGAGAAGGTGGCGCCGACCACGAAGAAGATCGGACGGCCCACGCGGACCGACGTCTCGTCGGCCGGGAGCAGGAACAGCAGGAGGAAGACCAGGCCGGCGAAGACGGCGAGGGTCTTGAACTGCCGGTTCAGGTAGGCGGCAGCACCCTCCTGCACGGCCTTGCTGATCTCGATCATCTTCGGGGTGCCCTGGCCGGCGGCCAGAACCTCCTTGGCGAACACGGCGGCGAAGCCGAGCGCCACCAGCGACGTCAGCAGGATGAGGTAGAGGATCGGCTTGTCGCCGTCGGAGAAGGTGGCCAGGTCCTCGCCGGAGACGGCGAGGACGGGCGCGAACGTGGACAAGTGGGGCGTCCTCCTGTGCGGTGCGACCGGAGCCGGTCACGCAGCACGAGAGCCCCGCGCGACCGCACGGCCCCGTCCCGGGTGGGGCGGGGGCCGTCAGACCCACCCGGACCCGGCATCCGGGGCAGAGCGGACCACCCGGCGAGCCGGGTTGCGGGAGCATACCGAGCAGCAGACGGCGGCTGTCACAGCCGCCCCCGGCGCGTCAAGGACAGCCGCCCCCGGCGCGTCAGGTGCGGGAGACCGCCGTCGCGCCGGGTGCGGCGCCGACCGGCAGCGGCCAGCGCATCGTCACGGTGGTGCCCGCTGAGCTCGGCGTGATCTCGACGCCGTCGACCAGGCCGGTGATCAGGGCGAGCGCGACGTCGGGGTCGACCAGCTCGTCGTCGCCGTCGTGATCGTCGTCGTCGAGCAGGCCCTCGGCCAAGTCGGCCGGCGCCGGGCCGGCGGCCGGTCCGAGGTCGACCACCGTGACGACCAGGCCGCCCGGGTCGTCGCTGATGGTGACCTTGACCAGCTCGTCGGGGGCGTGGCGCGCGTGGAGGCCGCCGGCGCGCGCGCACGCCACGCCCCGCCCCCCGCCCCCCAACGAGCCCCACCCCGCGTAGCGGCCCGCCCCCCGCGCCCCC
>JAJAYV010000039.1 GCA_026786045.1 Frankiaceae bacterium
CGTGCCCGTCGTATCGCAGCGGGCGGTCGAGCGCCACGGCGCCCGGCTCGTCGACGCCGTCGACGCCGGTGTCGTCGCGGCTCGACCGTGCTGGCCTGCGCTACCTCGACTGGCGGGTGGTGGTGGAGGGCCGCCCCGTGCCGGAGGAGGCAGGTCTCACGACCGCCCGCGGGCAGATCCTCATGGCTGTTGACAGGCCCGCCGCTGGCTGCTGCGCCAGGGGCTGATCCACCTTGAGCCGAGGCTCATGACGCCGCGCGGAAGGCCTCAGCGGCCGCCGCCCCGAGACGCGCGGCCGTGTACGCCGGGTCGCGGTGCACGAGCAGCTCGCGCAGCTCGGCGCTGCCTGGAGAGGCGGTCCCGCGACCGGTCCGCCGAGGGGGTGCAGGCGACGACCAGCAGCAGGGACGACACGACGGCCAGGGCGGTCCAGGACGTCGCCGCTCGTCGGCGCACCCGCTGACCCCCTCTCCCGCGCCGGCCTCGCCTCAGACCTGCAGCTCCGTCCGCACCCTCACCACGCCCGGGACGCGCTCGGTGAGCAGCATCGCGGCTTCCAGATCGCCCGACGCGGGGCCTGCTGTCAAGGTGACGACCCCGTCCTGCACGCGCACCTGGCACGGGACGTGAGCGCCGAATTCCTCGCCGAAGCGCGCCTGCACGTCAGCGGCGATCTCGTCGTCCTCACGCGCAAGGACTCTCAGCAGGTCGGCCCGGCTGACGATGCCCACCACCTTGCCGTCCTGCACGACCGGCAGGCTGCGGACGCCGGAGACGCGCATGCGGCAGGCCGCGTCGTAGAGGTCGCTGTGCGGGAACAGGACCTGCACGTCGGCGCTCATGACCTCGGCCACCGTGACGGGCAGGTCCTGCTCCGGAGGCGCGACGGGCAGCAGGTGGGCCGTCGGGTCCGGCACCACCGTTCCGCGGAGCAGGTCGATCTCGCTGACGATCCCCACGAGCGCGCCGTCATCGTCCAGGACCGGGACGGCGGCGACGTTCCGGTCGCGCAGCAGACGAGCGGCGCCCTTGATCGACGTGCGGGCGGTCACGGTCACGGCGGGCGTGGTCATGAGGTCGGAGACGAACATGCCTGCTCCTGTCGGCTCGGCATCGGGGAGCGGGTGCTCCCCCATAGACCTTGGCCTACGAGAGCGGTCCAGCGACAGTTTTCAGGCGGTCGTCCTGCGCTGCGCCGGCACGCCGAGGTCGGCGTTCTCGCGGGCGGTGGCGGGCCAACAAGCGCGCCGGACCGAGCGGCAGCGCCACGGTGGCAGTCACCTGGGCGGCGACGGTGGCGGTCGGCTGGGAGGCGGTCAGGATGGGGTCCCCGCAGGGCGCCGCCCAGTGGTTCCATCATGAGCCTCGCGCCGCCACTGAGCTGGCAACCTCGGGGAGCACGTGCCTGCCCGCCGGGGCGCCACGGCGAACAGAGCATCGCTTGTCGACGTCGGCTGGCCTTCCGACGCGAGCGCATCGCGGCAGAAGCGGACGTTCCCTGCCGGCGAAGAGTGCCACCTACCCTTCGCGCCGCGGGGTGTGCACCAGTCGCAGGTGGCGGCAGTAGGGCAATCTTGTCTGATGACTGACACGCCGCTTCGGGTCCGGGCGCAGGTGCGTCACGAACCCGACCGCTCGTACGCAGTGCTCGTGCAGCGGCCCGACGGTGAGTTCGTCCTGGTGGGCACCACCCGTAGCACTGGAGAGCTCGGCAACGTGGCGTGTCAGGGAGCTGCCCGGCTTCACGGCGTGCCGGCCGGGAGCATCACGTGGGCGAACCTCGACCTGGTTGTGCCACAACCGCCGTACGGGCGAGATGGTCAGTTGGTCCGCGTCGTCGCTGTCGAGAACCCGGACGACCGATCTGAGCTAGAAGAGTTGGGAGCGGCGGGGCAGGCGCACTGGTTGGGACATGAGGGCGGCTGGTTCGTGACGGTGCCCGGTCACGGCACGGGGATCCACCCCAGCGAGTACCTGGACTTCGAGCCCGTGCTGAGCCCGGAGGAAGAGGCGACACTGCTGGCCTACGGCAAGAAGGCCAGCTCCGGCTAGAGACAGGGTGTCTTGCGTTGCACCGCTCTCAGTAAGCGCCCACGTACAGCCGCCATCCCGTGCCCGTACCCGTGCGCACCTCAACTTCCCGGAAGTCGCCAGCGTTTACGTCGGGCAGGTCCACCGATGAGCCGTTCCGCGCGTCGCAGGAGCCACCGAGCAAGAACCGACCGCTGGCGTCCAATCGGCCCGACCCAGCCGGGCTGGGTGTCGCCCCGGCCGGCCCAGGCCGGCCGGCGTCTGCTTCATGCGGTCAGCGCGTCTGCGCACAAACGCCCGCGCCTGAGTGGTTTGCTCAGCCTTGCGGGCAGGCGCGGGCCAGGAACTCCTCGAAGCCGTCCGGCTGCACCTCGAGCTCCGACGAAGCCTGCCGACCATCGGACAGGTCCAGCCGCAGGACGCCCCGGTCCCGCAGCCGCACGGCCACGTCGCAGTCTTCGACCGTCAGCCGGACCTGCAGCCGGGTGTCCTCCAGCACGGGGCCGGACCGCGTGCTCGGCAGGTTTGCCGACCAGCGATCCGCACGCCGACCTCGTCCACCGACCGCATGGCCTGGTGCAGCCCACAGTCCTGGACATTACGTGGACGACCCGGTCCGTGCCGGCTGCGCCATCTCCTGCGGCTCCCCGGTGTTCCGGCAAGCGCGGTGTCGCGTGAAGGCCTTGCGCGCCTCCTCCACCCAGAGCACCGAGCTCGCGACCGCGACCGCCAGCAACCACTGCGCGAGCGACAAGGCGGTCGTGTCGAACAGCCCCTGCAGCCACGGCACGTGCACGACCGCGACCTGCATTGCCAGCACCGCGCCCAGCGCCGTCCACAGCCACGGGTTGGTGA
>JAJAYV010000040.1 GCA_026786045.1 Frankiaceae bacterium
GACCAGCACGTTGCGGGCGTGCAGGACAAGCCCGACCTGCATCACGAGCAGGAACAGGAAGACCAGCACCACCGAGACCAGCCTGAACTCGACGACCGCGGCACCGCGCTCGCCGTCCCGCCGGTCCGCGGCCGCTGCGGGCACTAGGCGGGGGTGACGCTCTCGAGGGCGTCGGTGACGATCTGCAGCAGCCGGTCCTCGGCAAAGCCCCAGATGATCGCGACGATGCCGGCGGTCATGAGGGTGATGAGCACCCAGCCGGGGACGTCGCCGCGCTCGCGGTCCTCCCCGGTGACGCGGTCGACGAGCAGGGCCTGCAGGAGCAGGAGCGGAGCGAGCACGGGGGCCTCCGGGGGCGGGGGTCGAGCGGGGCGGGCGGGGGGTCGGTGCGGGGTTCGACGTCGGCGGCCGCGTCCTCTCGGCCCGTCGGGTCTGCCCGCTAGGAGGTGGACAACGACAGCCCGTAGAAGCCGGGGAAGAGCGCGAAGACGATCGTGACGGGCAGGACGAAGAAGACGACCGGGACCATCATGCCGATCTCCCGCTTGCCCGCCGACTCCAGGAGCAGTCGCTTGCCGGCCTCGCGGACGTCGACGGCCTGCGCGCGGAGCACCTCGGCCAGCGGGGTGCCGCGCTCGACGGCGATCGCGACGCCGTCGACGAAGCGGGCGAGCGGAACCAGCGAGGTGCGCCGGGCGATGCCGTCGAGGGCCTGCACGAGCGACGCGCCGGCCCGCGCCTCGCTCAGGGCGCGGCCGAGCTCCTTGCTCAGCTCGCCGGTCGAGATGCGGTTGACCCGCTCCAGCGCGCCGACCGGGCCCTCCCCCGCGGTGACGGCCAGCGCGAGCAGCTCGGCGATGGTGGGGAACTCCTCGAGCATCCGCTGCTCGCGATCGGCGACCTGCTTGGTGAGCCAGCGGTCGCGCCCGAGGACCCCGCCGGTCGTGAAGGCGACGGCCGCGCCGAGCAGCGACAGCGGGTTGGCGCCGTCGCCCAGCAGCTGGAAGACCGCGAGCAGCAGCGCGGCGGCCAGCCCGAAGCCGCCCCAGATGACCTGCTCGGCCCGGAACTGCTCGACGGTCATCTCCCCGCCGAGCTGCTCGAGCCGCCGTCGTACGCCGGCGATGCCGCCGACCCACCGCTCGATGAAGCGCATCGCGTCGCCCAGGACCGGTCGCAGGATCCGCTCCAGCGTCGGGAACGGGGTCAGCGCCTCGACCCGCGTGAGCAGCCGCGAGGGTCGCGGGGTGTCGCGCAGGTAGGGCCCGAGCCGGTCGTCGAGGGTCGGCTTGCGGGCCATCGGGGTGCCGGCCGCGGCGAGCAGCAGCCCACCGCCCGCCAGCACGCCCAGCCCGGCCCCGATGACCGCGCTCATCGCAGGACCCTGCGCTCGGTCGGGAGCCGGGCGATGCGCACCATCACCCGGTAGGCGAGCAGCGAGATGCCGCCGCCCGCGAGCAGCACGACCGCACCGGCGGCGGTGTTGTAGGCGGCGACGGCATTGGGCCGGCTGGCGAGAAGCAGGAGCAGCGCCCACGGCGCGGCCAGGGCGAGGCGGGCGGCGTTGACCGTCCAACCCTGGCGGGTCTCGAGCTCGGAGCGGGTGCGGGCGTCCTCGCGCAGGAAGGTCGACAGCGTGCGCAGCAGCCGGCCGAGGTCGGTGCCGCCGACCTCGCGGGCCATCCGCAGCGCCTCGATCACGCGGTCGCCGACGGGGTCGGCGAGGTTGCGCTTGAGGCCGTCCAGGCTCTCGCCGAAGCGACCGGTAGCGCGGTAGTCCTCACCGAAGCGGCGGAACGCCGAGCGCAGCTGCTCGGGGCCGCGCACGCCGAGCTGGGTGAGCGCCTCCGGCAGCGACAGCCCGGCGCGCACGCCGCTGGCCAGGTTGTCGACCGCCTCGGGCCACACCTCGCGCAGCTCGACCGACCGCTGCGCCCGGCGGCGGCGCACCAGCAGGTACGGCAGCGCCGCGGCGAAGCCGCCGAAAAGCAGGCCGATCACCGGCACCTGCGAGGTGCCGAGCACGAGGAGGAAGACGAGCAGTCCCAGCACGGCGCTGGCGCTGAAGAGCTGGTTGGGGGTGACGCCCTCGATCCCGGCCTGGGCGAGCAGGTCGCGGGTCTTGTCGGCGAAGGAGTCGCCCTGGCGCGGCCGAGCCGGCGCGCGCCGCGGGCCGGAGCGCCAGACCAGCAGGCAGCCGAGGCCGAAGAGCAGGCCGAGCAGCGGTCCCACGGCTACAGGACCCCCTCGCGGGTGGGGACGCCCTCGTGTGACAGCAGCGCGGCCAAGTCGATGCCGGCCCACTCGAAGCGCTCAGTGTGCGGCGGGTAGCCGTCGGCGCGGACCAGCCGCTGACCGCGGGTGACGAACAGGTCGGCCACCTCGACGACATCGCCCTCGACCCGGCCCGGGACGGCGACGATCTCCCTGACCCGGCGCTGACCGGTGCCGTCCTTGCCGGTGTGCACGACGATGTCGATGCAGCTGGCGACGGTGGGGACGACGAAACCGTGGCCGACGTTCTCCCCCGCCAGCAGGGGCAGGGTGCACATCTTGACGATGGCCTCGCGGGCGGAGTTCGCGTGGATCGAGCACATGCCCGGCAGGCCGCTGTTGAGCGCGATGAGCAGGTCGAGGCACTCCTCCTGGCGGACCTCCCCGACGATGATCCGGTCAGGGCGCATGCGCAGCGCCTCCTTGACCAGGCGACGCAGCTGGATCTCGCCGGTGCCCTCGAGGTTGGCCTGCCGGGTCTGCATCGACACGACGTCGGGCAGCGGGATCTTGAGCTCGAAGACCTCCTCGCAGGTGATCACCCGCTCGCGGCCCGGGATCGCCGAGGCCAGGCAGTTGAGCAGCGTCGTCTTGCCCGCCTGGGTGCCGCCGGCAACGATGATGTTGAGCCCGGCGACGATCGCCGCCTCCAGGAAGCGGGCCGCCTGGGGCGTGAGGGTGCCGAGGCCGACGAGCTCGTCGAGCGAGTTTGCCGACAGCACGAACTTACGGATGTTGACCGACCAGTGCAGGCGCGTGATGTCGGGGATCACGACGTGCAGCCGCGAGCCGTCGGGCAGCATCGCGTCGACGAACGGGGTCGAAAGGTCCACCCGCCGGCCGGTGGTCTTGAGCATCTTCTCCACCAGGTCGCGGACCTGGCCGTCGTTCAGGATCGTCGTCGTGAGCTCTGAACGGCCGCGCTTGGCGACGAAGACCCGGCCGGGCTCGTTGATCCAGATCTCCTCGACCGTGGGGTCGTCGAGGTGGCGCTGCAGCGGCCCGAAGCCGGCGACGGCGTCGTAGACGGCACGGGCGGCCGAGCGCGGGTCGAGCAGCGGCGGGAGCGAGGACGTCAGCGCCCGCTCGTCGTAGTCACTGACGACCTCGTCGACCAGACGGCGCATCGCGACGCGGTCCGCGATCGGGTCGAGCCCGCGGCGGCGGACGAGCTCGCGGACCTCGGCCTCGACATGGTCGTAGCCGGTGCTGGCCGCTCCGCCCACGACGCCGACCACGCGCGCTCCCGTCCTGTCCCACGTTCGTCCCCGCACGGACGCCTGGTCAGAAGGTAGTGCCGCCGGTCGCGCACGGAACCTGGAGGTCACTGCCTGTGGACGACGTCCTGTGGACGACGGCCGAGCCGCATCGAGTCCGCACCGAGGATTCCGTCCCCCACGCGGCCCTTGGTCATGGCGGACTGTCATCGCATGGCCCTTGAGGTGGTGGCCAAGTCGCGGACAGCGGCGCACCGAGAGGTGGTCCGGGCCCGGGTGCTGGCGGCCGCTGCGGACGGTGTCGCCAACAGCGCCAACGCCGCCAGTCACGGCGTCACGGCGGTGTCGGTTCGGTCCTGGCGTAGGGACGTTGCCGCTGGCGGCGGGACTGCTGATGCTGGTCGGGGTCCGGGCGCTGCGCACGCTCACCCCGCGCGCTGTCCAGCGACGACATGCCGCTTCCCATCGGGGCCGGTCCGGCGGACCGGCCCGTAGCCTCAAGGGCTCCACGCGGGCCTTCGCGCTCTGACCCTGACTACTGGTGCACAGCTGCCGCCATGCCACCCCGTTGACGGC
>JAJAYV010000041.1 GCA_026786045.1 Frankiaceae bacterium
GCTGGGCGTACGACGGGCTGGCCGGTCACGTCGCCGCCGCCGTCGGCGCGCAGCCCCGCCACCTGGAGGACACCGGTCTTGGCGGGCACCTGCCGGTGCGGCTGCTGGACCGGCTCGCGGCCCGCATCTGGTCGGGCGCGAGCGACGTGGCGCTGCTCGTCGGCGGCGAGGCGCAGGCGTCGGTGTCGCTGCTCGGCAAGGCGGGCGTCGACCCGGTCGGCGACCTGGGCTGGAGCGCCTCGCCCGGCGGGCCGCCGGCCTTCGACCTCGACCAGCTCGGCTCGCCGGCGATGCAGGCAGCCGGGCTCATCGCCCCGACGCGCGTCTATCCGCTGTTCGAGAACCGGCTGCAGGCCGACCTCGGCATCACCCCGGAGGAAGCGCACGACTGGTCCGCGCAGCTCTACGCCGCGCTGAGTGCGATCGCCGCCGCGCACCCGGTCTCGTGGAGCAGCGAGGCGCGCACCGCGGAGCTGGTCGGCCGCGTGTCCGCGACCAACCGGACGGTCTGCGAGCCGTACCCGCTGTCGATGAACGCGATGCCGCACGTCGACCAGGCCGCGGCGCTCGTCGTGACGTCGCTCGGCACCGCGCGCGAGCGCGGCATCGCCGACGACCGGCTCGTGCACGTCTGGGGCGGGGCAGGTGCCGACGGTGACCCGGACGTGCTGGCGCGCAGCGGGTTCGGCGCCGTCGACGCGCTCGGCGTCACGCTCGACGCGTGCCTGGCCGCGAGCGGGACGACGATCGCCGACGTCGACCTGGTCGACGTCTACAGCTGCTTCCCGGTGGTGCCCAAGCTCGTGGCGCTGCACCTCGGGCTGCCGCGCGAGGCGCCGCTGTCGGTGACCGGCGGCCACTCGTCGTTCGGCGGGCCGCTCAGCAGCTACTCCCTGCACGCGCTCGCCACGACCGTCGAGCGGCTCCGCGCAGGCGGCACCGGGCTCGTGCACGCCAACGGCGGCTACCTCACCTCCCAGCACGCGGTGCTGCTCGGCAGCCGGCCGCACCCGGACGGCTACGTCGGCCGGCCCGAGCCGCAGCAGGTGCGCGCCGCCGCGCCGGTGCCGGTGCTCACCGCCGCGCAGGTCGAGGGCCAGGAGCTCGTCGTGGAGACCGCGACCGTCGAGCACGACCGTGCGGGCTCGCCCGCGCAGGCCTTCGTCGTGACTCGTAGCGCCGACGGCGCCCGCGTCGCGGCGTCCACCCCGTACGGCGATGCCGCTGCGGCGCAGGAGCTCTCACTGACGGCGCTGCCGGCCGGGCGCACCACCCACGTCGGCCGCGTCGTGCGGTTGGCCGTGCAGTCCGACGGCACGGCGCTGGTCTCCCCGGTCTGAGTGGCAGGGCCCGACCCGTCAGCGCAACCTGCCGTGGGCCGGGGTGTCTGGCACCCGAGGGCACCCGCCCTCGACGAGGAGGACGTCCGTGCCCCAGACCGCCCTCGCCGAGCTCTACGCCCGGCAGGCCCCCAAGGCCGGACATCTCGCGTACCTGCTGACCGGCGACCGGCTGCTGGCCGAGGACCTCGTGCAGGACTGTTTCGTCAAGCTCGCCGGTCGGCTGCGCCCGGTCGACGACCCCGGGGCCTACCTGCGCCGGATGGTCGTCAAGGCCGCACAGCCACCACCGCAAGCTGAGGGTGCGCCGGGACAGGGCCCGGGACGAGCCGCTGCGTCCGGCGCCGTTCGCCAGCACCAGCACCAGCACCAGCACCTCGCCGAGCCTGGGACCGACGACCGAGCCCACCGAAGAGCCGACCGCCGGCCCCAGCGGGCAGCCCAGCCCCGTCGCCCCGACCGCCCCCTCGCCCGGAGCCACCGGAGCGCCGCCCGAGACGGAGGCGCCGGCGACGGTCTCGGTGGTCCTGCGCCCCGACGGCCTCGGCTTCACCGACGGCGGCTCGTCGAGCTCGTCGCTCGCGTTCGGCTCCGATGCCGACACGGCGCGCGGCGCGGTCGACCGGGTGCTCGGCAAGGGGGCGACAGGGCGACGCCCGACTGCGGCGCCGAGGTCGTCACCCGGCAGTACGACGGTCTGTTCCTGCTGCTGGACGGGGATCGGCTCGTCGGGTGGGTGACCGGCACCCCCGGCCTCACGACCGGCGGACGGCATCGGCGTCGGCGCGACGCTGGCCGACCTGCGGGCCGCCTACCCCGACCTCACGGTCACCGAGGGCAGCGTCACCAGCGCGTCGATGGTGTCGCTGATCGGCGCGAGGCTGGCGCGCACCGCCCGCCCGGGCGGCGCTCCGCGGGACGCCCGGAGCCCGTCGGATGACCCGGGTTGGCGTCGTCAGGCGGCGGCGCGCCAGGCGTCGGCGAGGTCCTCGTAGCTCGCCGTCCGCCGGGCCCGGTCGAGGCTCGGCGTCACGACGACGACCTCGTCGACCTGCGCCTGGTCCTTGAGCTCGAGCAGCCGCTCGGCGACGGCCTTCGGGGTCCCCGACACCATCCGCCCGTCGTCGCGGCGGGCGTCGCGGAAGTCGGCCGAGCGGGCCAGCTCGACGACCTGCTCGGGCCGCAGCGGCTCGCGCACACCCCGCGCGAGGTTGCGCATCGTCAGCGCCCAGCCCGCCTCGAACTCCACGACGGCGTCCTCGTCCTCGCTGGCGAACGTCAGCACCGACATGGCGGAGTACGGCGCATCGTCGGGGGAGGCCGGCGTGAAGTCGCGGCGGTAGTCGCGCAGCGCCTCGACCGCGATCTCCGGACTCATGTGGTGGGCGAAGACCGCGCGGAGGCCGTTCACTGCGGCGAAGCGCGGCCCGTAGCCGCTGGAGCCCAGCACGAACAGCTCCGGCCGCTCGTCGACGACCGGCGCCGCGACCAGCGGGGCGTACGGGTGGTCCTCGGGGAAGCCGTCGCCGAGGAAGGCGAGCAGCTCGGCGACCTGGCCCGGGAAGCCGGCGCCGGGGTCGACCTGCAGTCCGCGGCGCAGGACGTGGGCGGTAAGCGGGTCGGTGCCGGGTGCCCGGCCGAGCGCGAGGTCGATCCGGCCGGGGTGCATCGCGAGCAGGGTGCGGAAGACCTCGGCGACCTTGAAAGCCGCGTGATTGGGCAGCATGATCCCGGCCGCGCCGACCCGGATGCTCTCGGTCTGGCCGGCGACGTGGGCGGTGAGCAGCTCGGGGGCGCTGCAGGCCAGGCTGCGCATGTTGTGGTGCTCGGAGACCCAGTAGCGGCGGTAGCCGGCCGCCTCGACCGAGCGAGCGATGCCGACGGCGCCGCGGATGGAGGAGGCGGCGCTCTCGCCGTGCTCGATGCCGACGAAGTCGAGGACGGACAGGGGCAGGGTGGCGGTGCCGGGGGAAGTGCTTACACCAGGGGCCAAGGAGGGCGGAAGGCCCGTCATTCCGGGCGCCGGGCGCGTCGCGACGACGCTCCGAGCGTGGGGTGCGCGACACTGGGTGCAACCGACGCACTCCCGCCGTCACCGATCTGAGGAGCACCCCCTGAACCGCAACGAGCTCGTGAACGCCGTCGCCGAGGCTTCTGGCGTGTCCAGCAAGGACGTGGACGCCACACTGAAGGCCTTCCAGCAGGTCGTCTCCGACACCGTCGCCAAGGGCGACGAGAAGATCTCGATCCCGGGCTTCCTGTCCTTCGAGCAGGTCGACCGCGCCGCCCGCGAGGGTCGCAACCCCTCCACCGGCGAGACCATCCAGATCGCCGCCAGCAAGGCCGTCAAGGTCACCGCCGGCTCCGCGCTGAAGAACGCCGCCGCGGGCAAGTAGTCCCTCGCACGTCGACGCCCCGTCCAGCGCTGCTGGGCGGGCGTCGTGCTGCGGGGGCGTCGTGCTGCCCGGGCTACGGCAGGTTGCGCTGGGGCTCGCGGGCCAGCCACTCGACGAGCAGCGTCGTCGCGTCGTCTTGCAGCCGGCCGACCTGGTGGCGCAGCACCGCCTGCTGCAGTCGCCGCATGACCTCCGGGGTCGGCAGGCCGGTCGCCGCCTCGCGCGCCGCGAAGTCGGCCAGCCGGTCGCGGCCGAAGAACGCGCCGTCCTCGGTGCGCGCCTCGTCGACGCCGTCGGTGAGCAGCAGGAGCCGGTCGCCGGGCTGTAGCGACTCCGTCGTCACCGGGAAGTCCGCCGGTCCGCTCCCGCCAGTCAGCGAGCCGAGCCCGAGCGGCAGGGCCGGCTCGCCCTCGAGCTCCTTCACCACCTGCGCCGCGCGCAACAGCATCGCCGCCGGATGGCCGGCGTTGACCCAGCGGAACAACCCGCTGTCGAGGTCGAGCTGGCCGAGCAGCGCGGTGACGAACCGCTCCCCGCCGAACATCTCGCTCAGCGCGTCGTCGATCCGGCCGGCCGTGTCAGCCAGGTCCAGCCCGGCCCGGCGGCAGTTGCGGTAGCAGGAGACCGCGAGGTTCGACAGCAGGCTGGCCCGCAGGCCGTGGCCGACCGCGTCGAACACCGCGACGTGGGCGATGGTCCCGTTGACCGCGTAGTCGAAGACATCACCGCCCACCTGGTACGCGGGTGCCAGCAGCCCGGCGATGACCACGCGGTCGGTGCCGAAGGTGAGCGGCGGCAGCGTGGTGTGCTGCATCTCCGCGGCCAGGACCATCGCCTCCTGGCGGCGGACCCACTCGTAGTGGTCGGTGTAGGCGGAGTTGCTGATCAGCAGCTCAGCGAGCAGGTGCGCGAGCTGCACGAAGGCGTGCCGCCGCGGCGGGTCGACCGGCCCGGGCAGGCCGAGCTCGACCACGCCGAGCCGCTCGACGCCATCCAGCAGCGGCAGCCACAGCCGCCGCCCTGCGTCGACCTCGACGGCCTCGACCAGCCGGAAGGCCCGCCCGGCCGCCGAGCCGTCGACCGACAGCTGCTCCCGCGCAGGCTCGCCCGCAGCCAGCAGCGGTACAAGACGCTGCTGCTCGTAGTCGACCAGCCAGATCGTGGTGCTGGTCGCGCCGAGCAGGGCTGCGCCCTCGGCCGCGAGCGGGCCCATCTCGTCGGGCGCCATCAGGTAGGACCGGCGTAGGACGTGGTCGAGCGCAGCGGAGTACGACGTGTCCCGGGCCTCAGTCATCTGGGCAATCGTCCCACGCTCGTCAGGGCGCACCTGTCACGGCTACCGTCCGAGCGTGCCGACCGACGACTCCCGCCCCG
Source organism: Frankiaceae bacterium (assembly GCA_026786045.1). Lineage (GTDB taxonomy): Bacteria > Actinomycetota > Actinomycetes > Mycobacteriales > SCTD01 > SCTD01. The sequence continues at coordinate 5,111 of JAJAYV010000041.1, forward strand.
CACCGTCCGCCGCTGCCGCCGAGGCGGCCCGTGCCTGGGCGGAGGCGTCCGGGGTGGAAGGCCACGACGTCGCCCTCGTCATGGGCTCGGGCTGGGTGCCAGCCGCCGACGCCCTGGGCGAGCCCACCGTCGAGGTCTCCGTGACCGACCTGCCGGGCTTCCTGCCGCCGGCCGTCGAGGGCCACGCCGGCCGGATCCGCTCGGTCGAGGTCGACGGGCAGCGGGTGATGGTGCTGCTCGGCCGCACCCACCTGTACGAGGGGCGCGGTTTCGAGCCGGTCGTGCACGGGGTGCGGGTCGCCGCCGCCGCCGGCTGCCGATCGATCGTGCTCACCAACGCCGCCGGCGGGGTGCGCAAGGGCTTCTCGGTCGGCCAACCGGTGCTGGTGTCGGACCACCTCAACCTCACCGCGACCTCGCCGCTCGTCGGACCGCGCTTCGTCGACCTCGTCGACCTCTACTCCGCGCGGTTGCGCGCGCTCGTCCGCTCCGTCGACCCGTCGCTGGCCGAGGGTGTCTACGCCGCCCTGCCCGGGCCGCACTACGAGACCCCGGCCGAGATCCGGATGCTGCGCACGCTCGGCGCTGACCTCGTCGGGATGTCCACCGCGCTCGAGGCGATCGCCGCCCGGGCCGAGGGGCTGGAGGTGCTGGGCATCTCGCTTGTCACCAACCTGGCCGCCGGCATCACCGGCCAGCCGCTCGACCACGCCGAGGTGCTCGAGGCCGGCGCCGCCTCGGCCGCCCGCGTGGGCTCGCTGCTCGCGAAGGTCGTCGGCCGGCTGTGACGCTGCACGACGACGTCCGGGTCTGGATCGCCGACGACCCCGACCCGGTCACGCGCACCGAGCTGCAGGCGCTGCTCGACGCCGGCGACGACGAGGCGCTGGCCGACCGCTTCGCCGGGCCGCTGCACTTCGGGACCGCCGGCCTGCGCGGGCCCGTCCGCGGCGGCCCTTCGTCCACCGCCAGCGACAGCGGCTCGCCTCTCCGCCAGGCGCCCTCGCCGCCCAGCGCCTCGCCCACGGCGCCCACGAGCGTCAGGCCCACCGAGGCGTTCTGGAACACGCCCGCCCGGTGGATGCCGGAGGCCAGCGCCGTAGCGCGCACCAGTCC
>JAJAYV010000042.1 GCA_026786045.1 Frankiaceae bacterium
GTCGCTCGCGCGCCGGAGCGCGCGCCAGCACCCCGCTCGCTCCCTCGGGCCTTGCCAGCACACGCCCTGATGACGCGGGTGGCACGGGGCGTCCTGTCGCGCTCGACGACGTCCGCGCCCGGCAGGCCCGCCAGTCGCAGGCACCGGCCGTCCCGGAGCCGGTCGCCGTGCAGCTCGCGCTCGACCTCGGCGACGCGCCGGAGACGACCGCCTCCAGCGGACTGCCCGAGATGACCTCCGCCGAGCGGGTGCGGGCCGAGCTCGACGTGCTCGGTCTCGACGTCAGCTCCCACGTCATGGACGCCTACGCGCCGTTCCTCGACGAGCTGGGCACCACGCGGGCGCGCGACCTGCTCGGCTGCCGCAGCCGTCAGGAGGTGCTCGTCGCCGGGGTGAAGGTCGCCACCCAGACCCCGCCGATCCGGTCCGGCCGGCGGGTCATCTTCGTGACCCTCGACGACGCGACCGGGCCGCTCGACGCGACCTTCTTCGAGGACGCCCAGGTCGGGTACGCGACCACGGTCTTCCACTCCTGGCTGCTCGTCGTCCAAGGGCTGGTCCGCCGCACCGGCCCGCGCGGGGTGTCGATGCAGGCGGTCGGCTGCTGGGAGCTGCCCGTCCTGCACTCCGCCTGGCAGTCCGGCGGCCTCGACGCGGTGTGGGAGCTCATGGCCACCCCGGCGCTGGTCACCGAGGCCGCGGTCCAGGGCGCGGCGGCCAGCCGGTCGAGCCGGCCGGTCATGACCTCGCCGCCGCTGGTCGGCGGCGGGGCCGGCCACTCCGGCGTGGGCGGGGCGGTGCACGTCTACGCGACCGGCTTCCGGGCCTCGCCCTACGCCGACGTCAAGCCCGCCGGCGACGGGGCCGGGACCTCCGGAGGGCGGCCCGTGCCGAGCGCTCCGCGCAAGCTCTGGCACGCCAGCCAGGGGAGCGCAGGCAGGTGAAGCACCCCCGTCGGAGACCCATCCGACGCTCCTGTCCCACCAGCCCCGACCGTCACAGTTCGGACACGGATCTCGTCCGGGTACTGCAGTCGGACCCCCCGGGGGTCGAAGGTACGGACGCGCCTCGCAGGGCGCTGTCCGACCCCGCACCGCGGCACGAGCCCGGAGCGGGGCCCTCGACGCCTGCCGCAAGGGACCTCCGCTGTGCTCAGCACGACTGCCTCGACGCCTGCTCCGACGCCCGACCCGACCGCTCCACCGACCCCGCCGACCGCCGGCGGACGACCCGCCCGCCGGCGCCTGCTGTCGATCGCCGCGGTCCTCGCGGGCCTGGTCGCAGCCCTCGTGCTGCCGGTCGGGCTGGCCGCCGCCGCGCCGGAGACGGTCACCCCCGGCAGCGAGATCGAGGCGTTCGCGCCCTACCAGGGGCAGACCCAGTGCGAGCCGATCGCTCGCGCCGGGGTCATCGCCTTCCGCGACCGGGTGCTGGCCGCCTACCCCGGCACCGGGGACTCCGGCATCGTCCGGTCCTGCTCGGTCGGCGGGACCAGCGAGCACAAGGAGGGCCGCGCCTGGGACTGGCGGGTCAACACCACGAAACCCTCCGACGTGGCGGCGGTGGAGGACCTGTTCGTCTGGCTGCTGGCCGAGGACGAGCACGGCAACGCCGCAGCGATGATGCGCCGGCTCGGCGTCATGTACGTCATCTGGGACTCCCAGATCTGGAAGAGCTACCAGGCCGCCAAGGGCTGGCAGCCCTACAGCGGAGCGAGCCCGCACACCGACCACGTGCACTTCAGCTACTCGTGGGCCGGTGCTCTCAAGCGCACCTCCTACTGGACCGGCGAGGTGTCCGGCACCGTCTCCTCGCCGATCGTGTCGGCCTGCCCGACCTCGAGCCCGTCCCCGTCGGCCTCCGCCACGACGACCTCCGCCACGACGACCTCCGCCACGACGACCTCTGCCACGACGACCTCTGCCACGACGTCCCCGTCGGCCACATCGAGCCCGTGCACGTCGGCCGGTCCGCAGCCGACGGCCAGCGCCTCGGCCACGCCGACGACGAGCCCCACCGCGAGCCCGACGCCCACCCCGTCGCCCACGACAGCGGCCACGACCCTCGAGCTCGAGCCCGATGCGGGGGCGCAGCGGCGCGCCGTGGTCGACAGCATGCCGGGCCCCTGGCGCCGTCGTTAGGCTCTGCCCCGACCGCGCCACTCCCGGCCGGGCAGGGAAGGGGACCGTCGTGCCGCACGACCCGTCGAGCCCCGTCCGGCCGTCCGGCCCGGCTGCCTCCGTGCGTACCGCCGTGGTGTGGGAGGTGCTGTCCGCCGCCCTCGCCGAGGCCGATCCCCACGGCCGCGGCCTCGACGTCGTCGATGCCGGCGGGGGCACCGGCGGCTTCGCCGTTCCGCTCGCCGAGGCTGGTCACCGGGTCACCGTCGTCGACCCCAGCCCCGACTCGCTCGCGGCCCTGGCCCGGCGGGTGGCCGAGCGCGGGCTCGAGGGCCGCGTCGCCGGGGTGCAGGGCGATCTGTCCGAGCTGGCCGGGCTCGTCCCGGCCGGCAGCGCCGACCTGCTGCTCTGCCACAGCGTGCTCGAGGTCGTCGACGACCCCGCCGACGCCCTCACCGGCGTCGCCACGGTGCTGCGCGACGGCGGACGGCTCAGCCTGCTGGCAGCCAACCGCGACGCCGCCGTGCTCGCCCGCGCCCTCGCCGGCCACCCCGACGAGGCGGCCCACGCCCTCACCGATCCCACCGGCCGGTTCGGCCCGACCGACGGGATGCGCCGCCGCTTCACCGCCGCCGCGCTCGGCGAGCTGGTCGCCGCGGCCGGGCTGGTCGTCGAGCAGCTGCACGGCGTACGCGTCGTCAGCGACCTGGTCCCGAGCTCGGTGCTCGACAGCGAGCCAGGGGCGGCCGCCTCGCTGCTGGCGCTCGAGCGCGCCCTGTCCAGCCGGCTGCCGTTCCGCGACGTCGCGACCCAGCTCCACCTGCTCGCCGTACGTCGCTGAGCCCGCCGTGACGCCGCCGCTCGTGCCGGGGGGCCGGGCGTGAGCCGCGGGTCCGTCCCGCCCGTCGGCCCGCCCACCGGACCGCCCGGCGACGACGCCGGCTGCCCGGTCCTGCACGTCGACATGGACGCCTTCTACGCCAGCGTCTCGTTGCTCGCCCGACCCGACCTGCGCGGTCAGCCGGTGATCGTCGGGGGCGGCGGAACCCGCGGCGTCGTGCTCTCGGCGACCTACGAGGCCCGCGTGCACGGCGTCCACAGCGCCATGCCGATGATGCGCGCCCGGCGGATGTGCCCGCAGGCGGTCGTGCTGGCGCCCGACCACGACGCCTACGCCCGCGCTTCGCACGGCGTCATGGAGGTGTTCCGCTCGATCACGCCGCTGGTCGAGCCGATCTCGCTCGACGAGGCCTTCCTCGACGTCCGCGGCGCCGCCCGCCGGCTGGGCAGCCCGCGTCAGATCGGCGAGTGGATCCGGGCCACGGTCGAGGACGAGCAGGGCATCACCTGCTCGGTCGGGGTGGCCAGCACCAAGTTCGTCGCCAAGCTCGCCTCGGCCCGCTGCAAGCCCGACGGACTGCTCGTCGTACCGGCCGACGGGGTCGTCGCCTTCCTGCACCCGCTGCCGGTCGGCGCGCTGTGGGGCGTCGGCGGCAAGACCGAGCAGGTGCTGAGCGCGCTGGGCCTGCACACGGTCGGCGACCTGGCCCACACCCCGGTCACCACCCTCGAGCGGGCGCTCGGCCCCGCGGCCGGCCGGCACCTGTCGGCGCTGGCCTGGGGCCGCGACGACCGCTCGGTGGTGCCGCACGAGCCGGACAAGAGCATCGGCGCCGAGAACACCTTCGGCACCGACGTCGACGACCCGGCCGTCATCTCCCGCGAGCTGCTGCGCCTGTCGGAGCGCACCGCCGCGCGGCTGCGCGCCTCCGCGCAGGTCGGTCGTACCGTTTCGATCAAGGTCCGGTTCGCCGACTTCACCACCATCACCCGCTCCCGCACGCTGCCGGAGTCGACCGACGTCGGCCGGGTCGTCTACGACACCGCCACCGCGCTGTACGACGCGCTCGGGCTCGAGCGGGCCCGGATCCGGCTGGTCGGCGTGCGGGTCGAGGGGGTCAGCGACGCGGCCGGCGCCCAGCACCAGCTCGCGCTGGGGGAGCGCGAGCACGGCTGGCGCGACGCGGAGCAGGCCGTCGACCGGGCCGCCCGCCGCTTCGGTCCCGGGAGCGTCCGGCCGGCGACCCTGGTCGATCCCTCAGGCAGTGCTGAGAACGCGCCGAGAAGGGCACAGTGAGGGATGTGTACGCACGTCCGACGACCCCCTTGGAGGAGCCCGTGCAGACCGACCTGGGGTTCTGCCTTTCCGGACTGGCCCGACCCTCGTATCCTTCCCGGTGTGAGGTCCGACTCGGACCCCACTCCATCACCCCGACGTCCTCCGGGAGGGAGCGCCGTGCCGCTCTCTGAGCACGAGCAGCGCCTGCTCGACCAGATCGAGCGCGCCCTATACCAGGAGGACCCGAAGTTCGCCTCCACGGTGAAGTCGACGGATCTCCGCACCCACATGCGCCGCCGCCTGCGCCGCGCGGCCCTTGTGCTGGTGCTGGGGTTCGCACTCCTGCTGACCGGCCTCATCGGCTTCGGCACCTCCGCGGTCGGCACCGTGATCGGCGTGACCGGCTTCGTCGTCATGGTCGGCGCGCTGCTGCTCGCCATGACCGCGTGGAAGCGCCTGCAGCCCGGCGGCGCCGACCTGCACGTCGTCGGCTCCCCCGAGCAGGGCCAGCGACCCACTTCCCGCCGCAAGCCGGCCAAGCCGTCCGGCGGCAGCAGCGGCGGGATGAAGGGCAAGCTCGAGGAGCGCTGGAAGCGCCGCTGGGACGAGCGCGGCGGCGAGCGCTAGCCGCTCCGCCGGTCGGCCCCGACAGGCAGCACAACCGCGGCTCACCTGCGCGTGGCCTGCGGACGATCTCGCCTCGTGACGGCGAGAACGACAGGGCGGTGACGCGCGACGGGCCGTAGGTGTCGGGCGTGAGCATCCGGACGATCTTCCCGGTGGCAGCGTCCGCGACGGCGCCGCTGCAGCCGGTCCGCGTGCCGCACGGGATGTGGCGATCACGCCCGTTCACGCCGGCCTGTTGATCGCCACCTTCCCGTGAGCGGCCACGGGCAGCCTGGTCTCGTACTGCCGTCGCGGGAAGCCGTCCCAGGGGGCCCTGACCGACGTGACGATCAGTACGAGCCGGGCCGCGGTCAAGGTGCGTGCGGGGTCACCCCCGCGACGAGCTGCCTCGATCGACAGAAGGATTGAGGCGCACACGGGTCCCGCGGCCGGCCTACGGGACGAGGTCTTCTGACGATCACCAGGCGAGCGCAGCCGGCGCTCCGCTGCGGACGTGGCCGCGTGCCCGCGTGCCGGCGCCGGCCCCAGTCCTACCCGGCAGCCCGCCGGCGGAGTGCGCGCGGGTGCTTGACCCGGTCGCCCACCGCCGACACCAGCAGGTCGAAGCGGTCGAGCAGGTCGGCGGTCCGGCTGCCCAACCCCTCGCTGGCCCAGCGCAGCGTCGAGACCGGCGCCCAGCGCGCGGCCAGCCGCTGCCCGCGGCCGACGTCGCGCAGCACCCCCTCGCGCACCGTCCGCACGTCGGCCGAGAGCGCGGCGGCGTCGCCGTCCGGGGCGCACCGGGCGTAGCGCGCGCGCTCCGCGCCTAGCGCCACCCGGTCCAGCGCCTCGCGGACCGGGCCGTGCAGCGAGCGGGCCACGGCGAGCTGGGCCGCGGCCGCCCGCGGTGAGTCGGCCGGGCGCCAGGCGTGCCCGGCGTCGACGGCGTCGTCGCGGACCTGCTCCCAGGCGGCAAGCGGTCCGGGGGAGGACCAC
>JAJAYV010000043.1 GCA_026786045.1 Frankiaceae bacterium
CGCCGGCCTCGCCGGAGCGGTCTCGGCCGGAGCCCTCTTCGCGGCGGCCTTCTTCGCCTGGGCCTTGGCGGGGGCGGGCTTCGCGGCGGCCTTCTTCGCCGGGGCCTTGGGGGACGCGGCGGCCTTCACCGCGGCGACCTTCGTGGCCGGCGCGGCCTTCACCGTGGGGGCCTTGGGAGACGCGGCGACCTTCACCGCGGTGACCTTCGTGGCCGGCGGGGACTTCTTCCTGCTGGCGGTGTAGGCGTCGACGACCTCGGCGGGCAGCCGCCCGCGGTCGGCCACGTCGAAGCCGTTGTCGCGTGCCCAGGCTCGCGCTGCGGAGGTGTCCGGTGTCGTCACGTGCAAGATCGTACGACCGTCGGAACGAGTCGGTTCCTAGTGGCCCATCCCGAGCCCGCCGTCGACCGGCAGCACGGCCCCGGTGACGTAGGCGGCGTCGTCGCCGGCGAGGAACGCGACCACGCCGGCGATCTCCTCGGGCGCAGCGGTGCGGCCGAGCGGGATGGACCGCAGCAGCTCCTCGCGCCGGGCCTCGCCGAGCGCGGCGGTCATGTCGGTGTCGACGTAGCCGGGGGCCACGACGTTGGCGGTGATCCCGCGGCTGCCGAGCTCGCGGGCCAGGCTGCGCGAGAAGCCGACCAGCCCGCTCTTGCTCGCGGCGTAGCTCGCCTGGCCTGCCCCGCCGGACAGACCGACGACGGAGGAGACGAAGACCAGCCGTCCGAAGCGGGCCTTGAGCATCCCGCGGCTGGCCCGCTTGGCGACCCGGTAGGCGGCGGTGAGGTTGGTGTCGAGGACGCGTACGAACGACTCCTCGCTCATGCGCAGCAGCAGCTGGTCGTCGGTGATGCCGGCGTTGCTCACCAGCACCTCGACCGGCCCCTGCTGCGTCTCCACCTCGGTGAAGGCGCGGTCGACGTCGGCGCCGGAGGTGACGTCGCACGCGACCCCGAGCAGCCCTTCGGGCGGGTCGGAGCGGTAGGTCACGGCCACCCGGTGGCCGTCCGCGGCCAGGCGGCGCGCGGTGGCGAGGCCGATGCCGCGGCTGCCGCCGGTCACGAGCACGGAGCGCGAGGTCGTCATGCGCCGACGCTAGTGCCGGGCTGAGGGGTGTCGTGGACCAGGACTGTCGGACCCCCGTGGTGGCATCACCGTCATGCGCGGACGAGCACCGCACCACCCTGATGTCTTCAGCCACCTGCCGGCCCTGCTCATGCGCGAGCTGGACACGCCGGAGGTCCAGGCCGTGCTGGACGAGCTGATCGCCGTGGGCTGGCGCCCGGGCCAGCTGCGCCATCGCGTCGGGGCCGCTCCGTCCCAGGGCAGCGTCGAGCGCGACGCGGTCCACCTGCTCGAGCTGCTTCGCGGGCTGCGCGGCCAGCCGTGCCCCGACGCGCTCCACGCCCAGGAGGTCGCCGAGCGCGAGGCCGGCCGCCGGTGGGAGGCCGAGACAGCCCCGCCGCCGGCCGAGCCCGAGGTGCGCGACGCACGGCTGGCCGAGATCCGCCTGTCACTCAAGGGCACGCCGCGCCGCCGTCCCGAGCCCGTGCCGCGGACCCGCCCGGCCTGCAGCCTGTGCGCCGCTGAGGGCTCCTACTTCGTCACGCGCGACGTCCACCTCTGCGCGCGGTGCGTCGAGGTGCTGGCCACCGGCTCGGCGCGGTTGAGCGAGACCGGCTGAGGGACGGCCGGCGTCAGCCGTTGCGGTGCTGGACCCAGAGCGGGCGCCCCGCGACCACCTGGGGGAGCACGTAGCGGTCGGTGGGGCCCACCACCAGGCCGAGGAGCAGGCCCAGGACGAGCCCGGCGGACGCCCCGGCACCCGCACCGGCGCCGTAGGACTCCAGGGCCTCGACGGGGACCCAGCTGCCGGCGAGGACCGCCTGCACCACCCCGGCCAGCGCGCCCACCATCGCGCCGGTCAGGGTGAGGCCGAGCGTCAGCCGGCCGTGCCACCAGCGCAGCCGCTGGCTGCCGCCCACGACCCGCAGCCGGCGGGGGGCCGAAGGGACGGCCCGCACCCGTCGCAACCCCGCCGCCCCGTGCGCCGCCGCTGTCGTCATGGACGGGTGATCACCCCGCGCAGCCCGGCTCAACCGGCTGTCGCAGGACTGTCACGCGATCGGTGACCGGGTGTCCGGCAGGCGCCGCGGCGGGCGGACGGCAGACTGTCTCGGTGACCGCCGACGCCGCCCCGGGCACCGCGACCGACCTGGATCGCGAGCTCGCCCGTGAGCAGGCCGTCGTGGACCGTGCGCTGGCCCGGTTGGAGGTGCTGCGCGCCGAGGCGCTGGTGCGCGAGTCCGAGAGCGTGCGGCCGGCCGGCGGGTCCCCGCAGGCGGTGTACGAGCGCGACGTCAGCGCGCAGGCCGCTGCCAACCGCCGGGCCGACCTCGACCAGGCCGGCGAGGGCCTGGTCTTCGGCCGGCTCGACCGCGACGACGGCACGGTCCACCACATCGGCCGGATGGGCCTGCGCACCGACACCCAGGACCCGATCGTCGTCGACTGGCGCGCCCCCGCTGCGGCGGCGTTCTACCGCGCCACGGCCGCCGACCCGCAGGGCGTCGTACGGCGCCGCACGATCAGCACCCGCAGCACCACCGTGGTCGGCGTCGACGACGAGCTGCTCGACGCCTCCGCCGAGGACGCGCTCGAGGGCGTCGTCGTGGTCGGCGACGGCGCGTTCCTGGCCGCCGTCAGCCGCGAGCGCACCGGCCAGATGCGCGACATCGTGGCGACCATCCAGCGCGAGCAGGACGAGGCCGTGCGCGCCCCCGACGACGGCGCGCTGGTGGTCACCGGCGGCCCCGGCACCGGCAAGACCGCCGTCGCACTGCACCGCGTCGCCTACCTGATGTACGCCCGTCGCGAGTGGTACTCCCGCCGCGGGGTGCTCGTCGTCGGGCCGTCGCCGGTCTTCGTCGACTACATCGGCGCGGTGCTCCCGGCGCTGGGTGAGACGAGCGTGCGGCTGGCCTCGCTGGCCGACCTGCCGGAGCTCCCCCGCGGCGTGACGGTGACCGGCTACGACGGCCCCGCCGCGGTCGCGGTCAAGGGCTCGGCGCGGATGGCCGAGCTGCTGCGCAAGGTGGTGCGCCACCTCGGCGGGGCGCGCCACCTGCTGGACCTCGAGGTGCAGCGGTGGGGCGCCTCGGTCACCGTGCGCGGTGCCGACGTCGCCCGTCGGCGCGCCGGCGTGCACCGCTCCAGCCGCAGCCACAACAGCGGCCGAGAGGCCTTCTCCGCCGCGCTGGTCGAGCTGGCCTGGCGCGCCTGGGAGCGGCGGCCGCAGGCGACGCGGATCGAGTCCGACGACCGCGAGGACTTCGCCGCCTGGATCGTCGGCGACCCGGCCTTCCGCCGGGCGATGGACGCCGCCTGGCCGGTGCTGCTGCCCGCGCAGGTGCTCGACCTGCTGCGCAGCGGACAGGTGCCGCTGCGCGACCTGACCCGCGGGCTGCTGTCCGACGAGGACGTCAGCGCCCTGCAGGAGTCGTGGCGCAGCCACGAGTGGACCGCCGCTGACGCCGCGCTCTACGACGAGCTGTCCGACCTGCTCGGGGCGCCGCCGGTCGAGGTCGAGCCGGAGGACGACGGCTGGGACGAGCTGTCCGAGCTGGACGAGCGGGCCGCCGACATGGGCGTGACCACCCACGCCGACCGCACCGCCCGGGCGCGGCGGAACCTGGCGGAGGAGCGCGACTACCGCACCTACGCCCACGTCGTGGTCGACGAGGCGCAGGACGTCACGCCCATGCAGTGGCGGATGCTCGGCCGGCGCGCCCGCGGCGCCACCTGGACCGTCGTCGGCGACTGGGTGCAGTCGGCCTGGCCCGACGTGCAGGAGGTCCGCGACGCGCTGGCGGCCGTGCTCGGCAAGAGCCGGCTGCGTTCGGTCGAGCTCACGACCAACTACCGCACCAGCACCGAGGTCGCGGCGCTGGCCGCACGACTGCTCGAGCGCATCGACCCCGCGCTGAAGCCGCCGGCGGCGGTGCGCAGCACCGGCGTCGAGCCGCTGCTGCTGACCGGCGACGTGGCGGGCTCGCTCGAGGACGTCGTCGCCGAGCTGCTGGGCCAGGTCGGCGGCACCGTCGGCGTCGTCGCGCCGTACGGCCGGGTGGCCGAGGTCCGGGCGGTCCTGCCCACGCACCCGCGGCTCAGTGTCGTGGACCCCTGGCAGGTCAAGGGCCTGGAGTACGACGGCTGCGTCGTGGCGTGGCCGCACGGCATCGTCGCCGAGAGCCGGCACCCGGTCGCCGGGCTGCGCAGCCTCTACGTCGCGTTGACCCGTGCGACGCAGCGGCTGGTCGTGCTGTCCGAGGAGCCGCTGGAGACGCTGCTCACGGACTGAACGTCAGGGGGTCAGCGGGGTCCCCCCTTACGGTGAGTGAGAGCGTCACTGGTCCTAGCCGGTAGCAGGCAGCGTTCCGACGCGGGGTGGGCGACCCCTTAATCAGCAAGCGCATCGCGGCATCCCGCGATCATCCGGGCACGGTCAGCCGGCGGCGCGTCCCGCGCCGTAGCTCCCAGGGACGGGGTGCTCACGTCTCAGGGTCGAGACGACCCGGGCGACGCTCGCCTTGTGCCATCGGGTGCCGGTGGTGCTGCGCAGTCCCTGCCGGTTCAGGGCGGCGGCGATCGTTTGCAGCGAGGCGCCTTCCGCAAGCAGGTCGCGGACGACGGCGACGGCTGCCGCCGGTACGGCCTGCGGAGACGTGGTCGCCTCGTGGTCGGCCAGCAGGCGCTCGCAGTCCACGATCGACAGGGGCAGCTGCGCTGACGGCACCGGCCGTCCGAGCAGGTAGCCCTGCCCGGACTCGCAGCCCATTCGGCGCAGTGCGGCGTACTGCTCGAGGGTCTCTACCCCCTCGGCGATGCACACCGCCCCTACCGAGCGTGCCAGGCTGACGACGCTGGCGACGATCGCCTCGTCGTCCTTGCGGCTGCCGAGGCCGGCGACGAATTGCCGGTCGACCTTGAGCACCGAGACCGGGTAGCGCTTGAGGTAGAGCAGCGAGCCGTAGCCGGTGCCGAAGTCGTCGATGGCCGTGCGCGCACCGAGCGCCCGGATGGCGGCGAAGGCCTCGCGGGCCAGCTCGGTGTCCTCCACAAGCGTCGACTCAGTGACCTCGACGAGCAGCCGCTCGGCGCTCATCCCGGTGGTCGTCAGCGCCTCGCTGAGCCCGGTGATGACGTCGGGATGGGTGATCTGCCGGGCCGAGAAGTTCACAGCGACGTCGAGCTGCAGGCCGCTGCGGGACCAGGCGGCTCCCTGCCGGCAAGCCTCGCGCAGCACCCACTTGCCCAAGGGGACGATGGCCCCGCTCTGCTCGGCGTGGGGGATGAAGGCGGCGGGCATGCGCAGGCCGTCCGGGTGCTCCCAGCGGACGAGGGCCTCGACCCCCGTCACCCGGCGCGAGCGCAGGTCCACCACAGGCTGGTAGTGCAGGGCGAACTCGCCGCGGTCCAGGCCCTCGCGCACCTCCTCCTCCTGGCGCAGCCGGGCGATGGATCGCGGACGCAGCTGCGGGCTCCAGGCCCGGGTCCGGCCTCCGCCGCCGCGGCGGGCGTCGATGCGGGCGTCGTCGGCGTGGGCTAGCAGGTCCTCTGCGGTCTGCGGCGCCTGCCCGACGGCGACCCCGGTGCTGGCGGTCAGGGACACGGAGGTCGTCGCTGTGCGGAACGGCTCCTGGAGGCGGCGCGCCAGGTCTTCACCGATCTGCACAGCGTCCTGCCCCGGGGCACACCTCGGCCGGAGCAGCGTGAACTCGTCGCCGTCGCCCCTGGCCAGGACGTCACCGGGCAGCAGCCCCCCGGCCAACCGGTGCGCGACCGCGCGCAGCAGCTCGTCGCCGGCGTCATGGCCCAGGCACTCGTTGACCCGGGTAAAGCGGTCCAGACCGAGGACCGCGACCGCCGTGCGGCTGTACGGCTCAGCGCTTGCCAGCGCCAGGCCGAGCCGGTTCGTGAGCTGACGCCGGTTCAGCAGGTCAGTCAGCGGGTCGTGCTGCTCGGCGCGCTCAAGCGCCCTGAGTGACTGGACCTGGGCGGTCGTGTCGACGTGCCGTACCAGTGCCCCGCCCCCAGGCAGGGTGTGGACGTGAACGCTGCCCCAACCCGACGCGTCCGGCGCATGGCAGGGGTAGGCGTGCACGAAGCTCGGCTGCGCCCCGTCGAGGACCGCGCGCAGCCCTGTTGCCACCTGCCTGCCGGGCTCACCACACACGTCGAGGTGGTTGCTCCCGACACCCGCCCGCGACAGGTCGCCCCCGCGCGCAAGGCAGCTGTCGATCCAGGCGCGGTTGACCGCGATGAGCGTGCCCGAGCCGTCCACCACGCAGGTCGGCTCGGGCAGCGCGTCGAGCAGCGCCGCAGCGGGACCCGTGCCGAAGGCGGACGCCGGGGCGGGGGTCTCGGGGAAGAACTGACCGGGCAAGGATGCCTCACATGCGGGTCCCTTGCCGCCCTGTTGCCGCCAAGGCCGGAATCCTCGGCGCGAATCGTACAACGCCGCCGAACCGGGCGGGGGAAATCACCGAAGCTCAGGGTCGCAGGGTCCGACCACGGCCGGTCCGCACGCCGGGCCGGGCCGGCAGCGGCACCGGTAGCTGCGCGACAACCGGTCGCGCGTGGGCCTGAGCCCACATCCACCGTCAGGGTTCGATACCCGGCTACCAGGCTGCCGGGACAGTCGCGCGGCGAGAACCTGTCAGGCCAGGTCGTCGAGGTCGCCGCTGTGGGTCAGCCGCTCGGCGACGTCGCGGAGCTTGAGCTGGCTGTGCTGGCTGGCCCGGACCAGGAGGGCGAACGCCTGATCACCGGTGACCTTGTGGCGCTCCATGAGGATGCCCTCGGCCCGGCCGATGAGCTGGCGCGTCGCGACGGCCCTGACCATCTTGGCCTGCTGCCGCGCGGCGGCGTAGGCGGTCGCGGCGTGCGAGGCAAACAGCAGCCCGACGTGCTCGGACTCGTCGTCGAACGCCCAGGCCCGGCGGGAGAACAGGTTCAGCGCGCCGAGGTTGTCACCCTCGACGTACAGCTGGATCGACAGCATCCCGGCGGCGCCGGCCTCATGGGCCCGCGCGGCGAAGTTGGGCCAGCGCGTCTCGCTGGCCATGTCCGGGACCCGGACGGTCTCCTGCTCGTACACCGCGTCCAGGCACGGCCCCTGCTGCACCGCTTCCTGGAGGGCGTCGACCACCCGCGGCAGCTCGCCCGACGGCGCCTCCGACGTCACCTTCCGCCGGCCCAGCACCACGCTGATCGACCCCTCGTCACAGCCGGGGATGAGCTCGACGGCGGCCTGCACGATCGCCGTCAGCGTCGCCTCAGGGTCGGTCTGCTGCTGCGCGTCGCGCGCGAAGCCGCTGAACAGCGCCGCCAGCTCGTCCCGCCCGTCCGAGCCACCCGTGTCCTGCGCCGAAGGTTTACCTGGCCCGCCGCCCGGAACGTCCACGTCGCACTCCTCGCCGTCACCGAGCGGCCTCGACCTCGAGGGCCGCCTACTCCGATCCTAGCTGCGCCTCCCGCTCCGAGGCTGCCGTCATCAGCATGCGGTGCCGCTGCTGCGGTTGCCTCCGCCGGTGAACGGGCAGACACCAACAGCGACGGTCCGGCCTTGGCTGCACAGGGTGACAGCACCGACAGCACCCCTGGATCGAGACGAACTCCGCCTTGACTTATCTAGATGCCCAAGATTCACGCGGCCACGCACGGCTCCCAGTGCCGGAAGCGGTTCCCCACGGCGCGAACGCCGCGTTGAGGGAGTGCGAGGGCCACGGACCGCCGGCGGGCGTTGGCGGCAAGCAGGTCGTTCTGCGCCCGGATCCCCAGACCGCCGCCGCAGCCCGGGATTTCCTGCGCTGCACCTGCCTTCAGTGGGGCCTAGAGCCAATGCTGGACGTCGCCCTGCTGGTGGTCTCCGAGTTGGTCACCAATGCTGTGGTCAATGCCCGGTCGCAGGTGACGGTCCGGCTGCGGCTGCGGCCGGACCGGTTGCTGATCGAGGTCGAGGACGAGGACAGCCGGCTGCCCGTGCTGCAGCAGCACAACGACTGGGACGCCCTCGGCGGCCGGGGGCTGATGCTCGTCGACGCCCTGTCAGATCGCTGGGGCAGCCAGCCCTGCCCTTTCGGCAAGGTCGTGTGGGCCGAGCTGCCGCTCGTACGCGATCCCTCGGTGTAGAGCAACGCGCGGAGCACGTAGTTGAGCCTTCCCACAGGCCCCACATTGAGGGTCGGGCCCATGGCCTGGACGCGAGCCTGCTCGCCGGCCTCGCAAAGGCGTGCACAACGTCCGCCGCTCCGGGGCCGCCCCAACGACCAGTTCGCTGCCACCGACCAGCAGCTCCAGCAGCAGTTCGACGGCGCGCAGTTCCTCGCTGGCCTCGCGAGGCGCCTGGACGTCACCGAGGGCCAGCTGAAGAGTGAACGCCGGGCACCCCCAGCCGTGGCGGGTCGGGGAAGGCCAGGCCGAGCCGCTCGAGTCCAACGTGCAGCTCCCCGCCAGGATGCTTCGAGAGCACCGCATCCCATGCCAGTGGCGAACCGCGGGGGTGCGCGGGAGAGGATGCCGACCATGGCGAAGGACGAGAGTAACCCCCCGGCGGCCACCGACCGGTCGGAGGGCTTCGGCGAGCGGCTCTTGGGGACTTTGATCGAGCGGGCCCACGAGATGCCCCCGCAGCTCATCGCGCCGCTCGTCGCCGAGGTCATCGCCGCGATCGGCGGCAGCGACGTGACGGTCCTGCTGCAGGACTACGACCAGAGACAACTGGTCCCGCTACCCGGCAAGGGCCTGCAGGTGGGGACCCCGGAGCCCATCCAGGACTCCCCAGCGGGGGAGGCGTTCTTGAGTGACACGCCGGTCGAGCAGTCGGTCCCCGGCGCTGTCCGGCTGTTCCTGCCGCTGCTGGACGGCACCGACCGGGTCGGAGTGCTCGCGTTCACCGCGGCCGCTCCAGATCAGCACGACCGGCGCCTGGCTCGGCGCTTCGCCGGCCAGCTCGCCGACATCCTGGTCACCAAGGGCATGTACACCGACCGGTTCTTCCAGACCCGCCGGCAGCAGCCGATGAGCCTGACGGCCGAGATGCAGTGGTCGCTTCTCCCGCCGCTGAGCATGACGACCCCGCAGGTCGCCGTCGCCGGGATCCTGGAACCGGCCTACAGCGTCGCCGGCGACAGCTTTGACTACGCCTTGAACGACGACGTCTTGCACCTGGCGATCATCGACGCGATGGGCCATGGCCTGGACGCCGCAACGATGGCCACCGTCGCGGTAGCGGCCTACCGCCACGCCCGCCGCGCCGAGGTCGACTTGCCCGACATCTACGCGGCCATGGACGCAGCGATCGCCGCGCAGTTCGACGAGGACCGGTTCGTGACCGCACAGCTGGCCCGTTTCGACGTCCGGACTGGCCAGCTGCTGTGGCTCAACGCCGGCCACCCCCGGCCGCTGCTGCTGCGCAACGGCAAGGTCATCCAGGCGCTGCGCGGCCCGACCACGCTGCCCATCGGCATCGGCGGGGTCACTCCGCAGGTCAGCGAGGAGACGCTCCAGCCCGGCGACAGGGTGCTGTTCTTCACCGACGGCATCACCGAGGAGCACCTCACCGACGGTGAGCTGTTCGGCACCCCCCGCCTGATCGAGCAGTTCGAGCGCGCGCAAGCAGAAGGCGGCCCGCCGCACAGCACCGTCAGGCGACTGTCACACGCACTCATGGCCGAACGAGGCGGGACCACCAGCGACGACGCGACCCTGTTCCTGCTCGAATGGCGCGACCAGGACCCCAGCCACCTCGACGTCATCGACACCTAGCGCAGCGCCACGCCGGCTGGTGTTCGCGGAACCACTGGTAAGCGGCGCCAGCCTCCTGGAGGTGCGGCCTGGGCGGGGCTGTGCAGCCGGTGGCAGCCCGGCGGCTGGAGTCGGCGCAGCGCCAGCGCGGTTGCCACGACAGATCGTCTGACGCCGACGATCACAACCCGGCAACGAGCCGCGTGGCGGGCAGCGGCGAAGGGTCCTTACCCCGGCCTTTAACACACACGGCGGGGCGCGCCTGTGTGGCGACGCGAGAGCGGGGAGGGGCGCCGTGGCGCTGCACTACGAGTTGGCGGGTGTGTGAGGGGTGGACCGGTGGGCGGCAGGTGAGGCCGACGGTCTCGAGGTGCTGTGCGCCCTGCACGGCCCGTCCTGCTACAGCCTGCCGCTCGGGGTCCTGCGGGACGCGCACTAC
>JAJAYV010000044.1 GCA_026786045.1 Frankiaceae bacterium
GACCGGGCACCGCTGGACTGTGCCGTGGCGGACTGCGGCCGCAGGGCGGTGACGCGCGGCTGGTGCCACGGCCACTACCTGCGCTGGTCCCGCACCGGTGACGTCAAGGAGGACGTGCCGCTGAGCAGGCCGGTCAACGACACCTGCCTCGTCCCCGGCTGCGGGCGCGGCGCCCACTCCGCGGACTACTGCCGCAGTCACTACAAGCGACTTCGGCTGTACGGGGACCCGTCGGCGGGTGGGGCCGTTCGCGCGCACGGCGCGGGCGGCTCGATCAGCCACGGCTACTGGTTCGTCGTCGTCCCGCCGGAAGCGAGGCACCTCGTCCCGCCCGGCCGCACGCGGGACTTCGAGCACCGCTTGGTCATGGCCCAGCAGCTCGGCCGTCCGCTGCACGCGGACGAGGTCGTGCACCACAAGAACGGCGACCGCCTGGACAACCGTCCGCAGAACCTCGAGCTCTGGACCTCAGCCCAGCCGAAGGGCCAGCGGGTCGACGACAAGCTGGCCGACGCCTTCGAGCTCATCCGGCGCTACGACCCGGATGCGGCCGCTGCGCTCGGCCTGGACCTCGAGCCGGAGACCGGCCTTCCCACGAACGCCGAGAGCCACTCGTCCCCATAGGACAAGCGGCTCGCCGAGCGGTACTGGTAGCCCCGATGGGATTCGAACCCACGCTACCGCCGTGAGAGGGCGGCGTCCTAGGCCGCTAGACGACGGGGCCCTAGGCGTACATGTGCAGTTGTGACCCTACCGGGACGGTGGAACGCTGGGGTACCTGGACTCGAACCAAGACTAACGGAACCAGAAACCGCCGGGCTGCCAATTACCCCATACCCCATGGAGGCCGCCGGGGGGTTGCCCTTGCGGTCCGGCGAGAAGTCTAGCGGACGCCCCCGTCGGGCGAAGCCGCCGCCCGCAGCCGTTGCAGCGACCGCTCCCGGCCCAGCAGCGCGATCGACTCCGGCAGCGGCGGGGCGCTCGACGCCCCGCCGACGGCCGCGCGCCGCGGCGTGTAGGCCTTGCCGCGCTTGAGGCCCAGGCCGTCCTCGAGCAGAGCTCCGTCGACGGCCGCCTGCACCTTTTCAGCGCTCCAATCCTGCACGCCCTCGAGCGCGTCGGCGGCGGCGGTCAGCACCGCAGCACTCCCCTCACCGAGCGCCTTGACGGCGGCCGCCGGGTCGACGGCGAAGTCGTCCTCGGCGACGAACAGGAAGCGGACCAGGTCGGGCAGCTCGGACAGCACGGCCACGCGGGTCTGCACGAGCGGCACCACCGCCGCCAGCGCGGCCAGCTGGTCCGCCGAGGCGGGGTCGGCCACCAGGCCGGCTCGCTGCAGGAACGGCAGTGCCCGCTCGGCGAAGTCGGCCTCGGACAGCTCGCGGACGTAGTGGCCGTTGAGCCAGCCGAGCTTGTCGAGGTCGAAGACCGGGCCGACGGTGTTGACGCGCTTCCAGTCGAAGGAGGCGGACATCTCCTCGAAGGTGAAGATCTCCTTGTCGGCCTCGGGCAGCGAGTAGCCCAGCAGGCCGAGGAAGTTGAGCAGCGCCTCGGGCAGGTAGCCCTGCTCCTGGAACCACGTCAGCCGCGCGGCCGGGTTCTTGCGCTTGGAGATCTTGCTCTTGTCGACGTTGCGCAGCAGCGGCATGTGCGCGAACTCCGGCCGCTCCCAGCCCAGCCAGTCGAACAGCAGCAGGTGCTTGGGCGTGGAGGAGATCCACTCCTCGCCGCGGACGACGTGGGTGATGCCCATCAGGTGGTCGTCGACGACGACGGCCAGGTGGTAGGTCGGGAAGCCGTCGCTCTTGAGGATCACCTGGTCGTCCGGGCGCGGCGCGTGCACCTCACCGCGGACGAGGTCGACGAAGGACAGCGGCACGTCGTCGGGGACGAGCATGCGCACGACCGGTGTGGGCGAGAAGCCCGGCAGGGCAGCGCGTTCGGCCTCGGTCTTGCCGACGCAGAGCCGGTCGTAGCCGGTCGGCACCTTGCGCTTCTGCTGGTCCTCGCGCATCTGCGTCAGCCGCTCGCCGCTGCACCAGCAGAGGTAGGCGTGGCCGTCCGCGAGCAGCCTGTCGACGTGGGGGCGATAGGTGTCGAGCCGCTCGCTCTGCCGGTACGGGGCGTACGGCCCGCCCTTGTCGGGGCCCTCGTCCCAGTCCAGGCCGAGCCAGTGCAGAGTGTCGTAGACCTGCTGCTCGCTGTCGGCACGGAACCGCGCGCGGTCGGTGTCCTCGACGCGGAGCAGGAACTGCCCGCCCTGCTGCCGGGCGAAGGCCAGGTTGAACAGCGACATGTACGCCGTGCCGACGTGGGGGTCGCCGGTCGGCGACGGGGCGACGCGGACGCGCACGGGCCCGGGGGATGTCATGAGCGGGAGACCACCGGGTTCGTCAGCCGCCCGACGCCCTCGACCTCGACCGTGACCGACTCGCCGGGCACGAGCGGGCCGACGCCGGCGGGCGTGCCGGTCAGCACCACGTCACCGGGCAGCAGGGTCATGAACGAGGTGATGAACGCGAGCACCGCCGGCACGTCGTGCAGCAGGTCGCGGGTGCGGCCGTCCTGGCGCAGGACCTCGTCGACCTCGCAGCGCACCCGCAGGTCGGCCGGGTCGAGGTCGGTCTCGAGCCACGGGCCCAGCGGGCAGAACGTGTCGTGGCCCTTGCCGCGGGTCCACTGGGTGTCGCTCTTCTGCTGGTCGCGCGCGGTCACGTCGTTGGCCGCGGTGTAGCCCCACACGTGCGCCAGGGCGTTCTCAGGCGTCAGGTCTCGAGCGGGCTTGCCCATGACGACGGCGAGCTCGCCCTCGTGGTCGACGCGGCCGACCCCCGCCGGCAGCCGGATCGGGTCACCGGGGCCAACCACAGAGGTGGCCGGCTTGAGGAATACCGTGGGGTCACCGGCGAAACCGGAAGGCCCTGTCAGATCGGCCATCTCGGCGACGTGGTCGGCGTAGTTCTTGCCGATGCAGACGACGTTGATGGGCTGGGTCGGGGCCAGCAACCGGACGCTGGACAGCGGCAGGACCTCGCCGGTGAGAGTCGGATCGAACAACGGGTGACCTGCCAGCGGCGCGAGGGACAGCTCGGCGACCTCGTCGCCGTCGCCCTGCACCAGGCCGTACGCAATGTCGCCGGAGCGGGAGAAGCGGGCAATGCGCACGCGGTCGGACCTCTCGAGCGGGGAGCCTGTCGGGACCCCTGCACGCTACCGGCGCGACCGGTCCTGCTCAGCGGGCGCGGGCGCCGGTCCAGGCCTTGACGATGTCGCGGACCGACAGCACGCCGACGACCTCGCTGCCCTCGCAGATGACCAGGTGCCGGAAGCCGCCGCTGACCATGGCGCCAGCCGCCTTCTCCAGGTCCCAGTCCGGCTCGCCGGAGACGGCATCGGGGGTGAGGTGGTCCCCGGCGAGCTCGACGTCGAGGTCCTGTCCGCCCGCGACGACCTCGAGGACGTCGCGCTCGGTGAGGATGCCCGGTCCCTCGGAGTCTGGGTCGAGCACCACGGCGGCACCGACCCGCCGCGCGGCCATCGCCTGCGCGACCTGCCGGACGGTGTGCGCCGGGCCGACGGTCAGCACGGCAGAGGTCATGACGTCGCGCACCAGCACTGTCGCTCCCAAGGGTCGTCACGGTGGCCGGGTCCGGGGCCGGACCCGGACGGTACGACGGACACCGCCCCCGTGTCGCTACTCCCCGACGCGGTGCATCCACCCGTGGGGGTCGGTGGCCCGGCCGTACTGCAGGCCGAGCAGCGCCGCGCGCAGCCGGAGGGTGACCTCGCCGGGCGTGCCGTCGCCGTTGGTCCACTCCCCCTGCGCGCTCTTGACGTGCCCGACGGGGGCGATGACGGCCGCGGTGCCGCAGGCGAAGACCTCCGACAGCGAGCCGTCCTCGGCGCCCTTGCGCCAGTCGTCGACCGACAGGCGCCCCTCCTCGACGGTGAGTCCGAGCTCGGGCGCGAGCTGGAGGAGCGAGTCGCGCACCACGCCGGGCAGCAGCGTGCCGGTCAGCGCCGGAGTCATCAGACGGGTGCCGCCGTCGAGGACGAAGAACAGGTTCATCCCGCCCATCTCCTCGACCCAGCGGCGCTCCACGGCGTCGAGCCAGACGACCTGGTCGCAGCCCTTCTCGGCGGCCTGGCGCTGGGCCAGCAGGCTGCCGGCGTAGTTGCCGGCGCACTTGGCCTCACCGGTCCCGCCGACTGCCGCACGGACGTACTCGTCGGACAGCCAGACCGTGACCGGCTTGACCTCGCCGGGGAAGAACGGCGTGACGGGGAAGGCGATGAGCAGGAACAGGTACTCGTGCGCCGGGCGCATGCCCACCTGCGCCTCGGTCGCGATCATGAACGGGCGCAGGTAGAGGCTCTGCCCCTCGGCGGTCGGCACCCAGGCGCGGTCGGCCTCGACGAGCGCGTCGACCGCCTCGAGGAACAGCTCGGTCGGCAGCTCCGGCATGGCCAGGCGCGCGGCAGACCGATTGAAGCGCTGGGCGTTCTCCTCAGGCCGGAAGACGGCCACCCCGCCGTCGGGCTGCCGGTAGGCCTTGAGCCCCTCGAAGATGGCCTGCCCGTAGTGCAGGACCATCGCCGACGGGTCGAGCTGCAGCGGCTCGTACGCGGTGAGCCGCGCGTCGTGCCAGCCCTCGTCGACCGACCACCGGATCGCGACCATGTGGTCGGTGTGCACGCGCCCGAAGCCCGGGTCGGCCATGAGGGCCTCGCGCTCGGCGTCGCTGCGCGGCGCGCTGCAGGGCACCGTCTCGATGGTCGTGGTGGTCATGTCCGTCTCCTCCGTCCGGCGCGGGCGAGGGACCGCCGACGCCGCGTGCTGACCGTATCCGAGCGGCTCAGCCCAGGCGGGCGAGCAACGCGTCCGCCACCTGCGATGTGCTGCGCGGTGCGTCGCCGCGGGTGAACAGGTCGGCGGCGACGGCCGCCTCGACGCGGGCCGCGTCGTCGGCGTGGCCGAGGTGCTCGAGCAGCAGCGCGACCGACAGCACCGTCGCGGTGGGGTCGGCCCTGCCCTGCCCGGCGATGTCGGGCGCGCTCCCGTGGACCGGCTCGAACATCGACGGCTGGGCGCGCGTCGCGTCGATGTTGCCGCTGGCGGCGAGCCCGATGCCGCCGGCGATGGCCGCGCCGATGTCGGTGAGGATGTCGCCGAACAGGTTGTCGGTCACGACGACGTCGAAGCGCTCGGGCTGCGTCACGAAGAACATCGACGCGGCGTCGACGTGCTGGTAGTCGGTGGCGATGCCGGGGTGCTCGGCGGCGACCTCGTCGAAGACGCGCTTCCACAGCCCACCGGCGTGCACGAGCACGTTGGTCTTGTGCACAAGCGTGACGTGCTTGCGCTCGCGCAGCTCGGCCCGGCGGAACGCGTCGCGCACGACCCGCTCCACGCCGTAGGCGGTGTTCAGGCTTGTCTCGGTGGCGACCTCGTGCGGGGTGCCGGCGCGCAGCCGTCCGCCGTTGCCGACGTACGGCCCCTCGGTGCCCTCACGCACGACGACCATGTCGATAGCGCGGTCGCCCACCGGGCTCGTCACGCCCGGGAACAGCCGCACCGGCCGCAGGTTCACGTGATGGTCGAGCTCGAAGCGCAGCCGCAGCAGCAGTCCGCGCTCGAGCACGCCCGGCGGCACGCTGGGGTCGCCGATCGCGCCGAGCAGGATCGCGTCGTGGCCGCGGAGCTCGTCGACGACGCCGTCCGGCAGCGCCTCGCCGGTGCGGGCGTACGCGCGCGCGCCGAGGTCGTAGTCGGTGCGCTCGACGCCAGGAAGGACGGCGTCGAGCACCTGCAGCCCGACGCCGACCACCTCCGGCCCGATGCCGTCGCCTGCGATGACCGCCAGCCGGGTGCTCATCGGGCGAGCCTAGCCAGCGTGGGGCGGCCGTCCCAGGCTATGAGACGCGGTTGACCGCGCTCACGATCGCCCGCAGCGAGCTCGTGACGATGCTCGGGTGGACGCCGCAGCCCCACAGCACCCGCCCGTCGACGGCCACCTCGAGGTAGGACGCGGCCTGCGCCTCCTCGCCGGCACCGGTGGCGTGCTCGACGTAGTCGAGCACGCGCACGTCGAGGTCGAGGGTCTGCAGCGCATGCACGAACGCCGCGATCGGACCGTTGCCGCGGCCCTGCACGGTGCGCCGCTCGCCCTGCCACTGGACGACGGCCTCGATGCGGTCGTGGTCGCCGTCGGTGGAGGAGGTCGACGACACCAGGCGCAGCGGCGCGTCGTGCTGCAGGTAGGTGCCGGTGAACAGCTCCCAGATGCGCGCCGGCGAGATCTCGCCGCCGGCGTCGTCGGCGACCTCCTGCACGACACGGGAGAACTCGATCTGCATGCGCCGCGGCAGGTCGAGGTGGTGCTCGTTCTTGAGCACGTAGGCCACGCCGCCCTTGCCGGACTGGCTGTTGACCCGGATGACGGCTTCGTACGACCGGCCGACGTCGAGCGGGTCGATCGGCAGGTACGGCACGCCCCAGGTGAACTCGCGGAGGGGCACCCCGGCCGCGGCCGCGTCGCGCTCCAGCGCCTCGAAGCCCTTCTTGATGGCGTCCTGGTGCGAACCGGAGAAAGCCGTGTAGACGAGGTCGCCGGCGTAGGGGTGGCGCGGGTGGACCGGCAGCTGGTTGCAGTGCTCGACGGTGCGGCGGACCTCGTCGATGTCGCTGAAGTCGATGCGCGGGTCGACGCCCTGGCTGAACAGGTTCAGCCCGAGCGTGACCAGGCAGACGTTGCCGGTGCGCTCGCCATTGCCGAACAGGCACCCCTCGACGCGGTCGGCACCGGCCATGACACCGAGCTCGGCGGCGGCCACCGCCGTCCCGCGGTCGTTGTGCGGGTGCAGGCTGAGGACGACGCTGCTGCGGCGCTCCCCCAGCGCGCGGCAGAACCACTCGATCTGGTCGGCGTACGTGCTCGGGACCGACATCTCGACGGTGGCCGGCAGGTTCAGCACGACCGGGTTGTCGGGGGTCGGCCGCCAGACGTCCATGACCGCGTCGCAGACCTCGAGCGCGTAGTCGAGCTCGGTGCCGGTGAAGGACTCCGGGCTGTACTGCCAGCGCACCGTCGTGCCGGTCAACAGCTGCTCGGCGTACTTCTGGCACCACTGCGCGCCCCGGACGGCGATGTCCTTGACGCCGTCGCGGTCGAGGCCGAAGACGACGCGCCGCTGCAGCGTCGAGGTGGAGTTGTAGAGGTGGATGAGCGCGGTGCCACCGAAGCCGACCAGCGACTGCACGGTCCGCTCGATCAGCTCCTCGCGGGCCTGCGTGAGCACCTGGATCGTGACGTCGTCAGGGACGAGGTCCTGCTCGACGAGCGCGCGGATGAAGTCGAAGTCGGTGGCGCTCGCGGCCGGGAAGCCGACCTCGATCTCCTTGTAGCCCATCTCGACGAGCAGCGTGAACATCCGCAGCTTGCGGTCGGCGTCCATCGGGTCGATGAGGGCCTGGTTGCCGTCGCGCAGGTCGACGCTGCACCACTGCGGCGCGCGCTCGATGGTGCGGGAGGGCCAGGTCCGGTCGGCGATGTCGACCGGCCGGAAGGGCGTGTAGCGGGTGTGGCTCTTCATGCGGGGACTGCTCATGCTCGGGCTCCGGACGTCGGACGGGTGTGCGGCCAGCACGAGGTCCCGCGACGGGGAGCCGGCCTAGGAAGGGGCCCCGTCGCGGCGCATAAGCAGGAGGCCCAGGGGCGTCAGCAGCCGCGTCACGTCGGCAGAGTACCCAGGAAGTCCAGCAGAGCGGCACGGAATGCCTCAGGCTCGTCCACCCAGGGGAAGTGGCCGGCGCGGGGAAGGAGCACCGTCGAGGACCTCGGGAAGGCCGCGGCAACGGTGTGGACGGCGTCGACGCCGGTCGCCGCGTCGCGCTCGCCGCCCACGGCCAGGACGGGCGCGTCGAGCCCGCCGAGCGCCGCGAGCAGGGCCGGGACGTCGACCTGGTCGGCGTCGGCGGCAAAGCCCAGCTCGGCCCGCTTGTTCATCTGCCGGTCGGCGGTGGCGGCATGGGCCTGGGTGCGCGCGTCCCAGCGGCCGTAGAAGAACGGGCGCAGCGCGCGCTGCAGCGCCTGCTGCTGCGACGGCGGTGCGTCCTTCAGCTCAGCCTCGGCCTCGGCCGCCTCGGCGTACCAGGGCTCGTCGGCGCGCAGGGCGCGGATGCCGGGCACGTCGGTGCGCGGGGTACCGGGGCCGCGCTGCAGGACGTCGACGGGGGTGACGAGGACCAGCGAGCGGACCCGGTCGGGGTGGGCCGCGGCGTAGGCCTGCGCGACCACCGTGCCGGCGGAGTGGCCGAGCAGATCGAGCGCGTCCTCCCCCAAGTGCTCGCGCAGCGCCTCGACGTCCTCGGCCAGCCGGTCGAAGCGCAGGGTCGACGGGTCGGCCGGCACCTCGCTGTGGCCGGTGGCGCGCTGGTCGAGCAGCACCAGCGTGCGCGAGTCGGACAGCCCGCCCAGGTCCTCGAGGTAGGCGCTGGCCCGGCCGGGGCCGCCGGGCAGGCAGACCAGGCGCGGCCCGGTGCCGACCTCGGTGTAGGCCAGCCGAGTGCCGTCCGTGGTGGTCAGCCAGCTCACGACAAGGCCACCGATCGCACCGAGTGGGCCCCGATGCTCGTGCCGATGTCGGCGAGCACCTCGGCGGGGACGGCGCTGTCGACGGTCAGCGCCATGAAGGCGTCGCCGCCCTGGGAGGTGCGGCTGACCTGCGCGCCGGCGATGTTGATGCCGGCGTCGCCGAGGTGGGCGCCGACCTGACCGACCACGCCGGGCTGGTCGTGATAGCGGAAGAACAGCAGGTGGCCCTCGGCGAGCAGCTCCACGTCGAAGCCGTCCACCTCGACGAGCTTCTCGACCTGGCGCGGCCCGGTGAGAGTGCCGGAGACCGAGACCATCTCGCCGGTCGGGAGCACCCCATGGACGCGCACGACGTTGCGGTACTCCGCGCTGTCGGGGCTCGTGACGAGCGAGACCTCAAGGCCCCGCTCGATGGCGAGCGCGGGCGCGTTGACGAAGGTGACCTGCTCCTCGACGACGTCCTCGAAGACGCCCTTGAGGGCGGCCAGCTGAAGCACGGACACGTCGAGCGAAGCGACCTCGCCGCGCACCTCGACCTCGAGGCTGGCCGCGACACCGCCTGCCAGGGCGGTGAACACACGGCCGAGCTTCTCCACCAGCGGCAGCGCCGGGCGCAGCTCCTCGGGGACGGTGCCGCCGGCCTGGACGTTGACGGCGTCGGGCACGAAGTCGCCCTCGAGCGCCAGCCGGACGGAACGAGCCACCGCGACGCCGGCCTTGTCCTGGGCCTCGACCGTCGACGCGCCCAGGTGCGGCGCGACGACGACGGAGTCGAAGGCGAACAGCGGCGAGTCGGTGCACGGCTCGGTGGCGTAGACGTCCAGCCCGGCGCCCGCGACCGTGCCGGCGGCGAGCGCCTCGGCCAGCGCCTGCTCGTCGAGCAGCCCGCCGCGCGCGGCGTTGACGATGCGCACCGTCGGCTTGCACAGGGCGAGCTGCTCGGCGCCGATGAGCCCGATGGTCTCGGGCGTCTTGGGCAGGTGGATGGAGATGAAGTCGCTCTCGCGCAGCAGCTCCTCGAGGCTCACCAGCCGCACGCCGATCTGGGCAGCGCGCGCCGGCGCGACGTAGGGGTCGTAGGCGATGAGCGTCGTGCCGAAGGCCGACATGCGCTGGGCGAAGAGCACGCCGATGCGCCCGAGACCGACCACGCCGACGACCTTGTCGGCCACCTCGACACCGGTGAAGCGGCTGCGCTCCCAGCGACCGGCCTTGAGCGAGGCGTTGGCGGGCCCGAGGTTGCGGGCGCAGGCGAGCAGCAGCGCGACGGCCTGCTCGGCGGCGCTGACGATGTTGCTCTGCGGGGCGTTGACGACCATGACGCCGCGGGCGGTGGCCGCGGGCACGTCGACGTTGTCCAGTCCGATGCCGGCTCGCGCGACGACCTTCAGCCGCGGTGCGGCGGCCAGGGCCTCGGCGTCTACCTGCGTGGCGCTGCGGATGATGACGGCGTCGGCGTCGGCGAGCGCCGGCAGCAGCGCTGCGCGGTCGGCGCCGTCGACGGAGCGGACCTCGACGCCGTCGCCGAGCACGGCGACCACCGACGGCGCGAGCTCCTCGGCCAACAGGACGACGGGACGGCGGTTCGCGGGCGCAGCGGAGGTCACGGGTTCCTCGGGGACGGCGGGGCGGGGCGAGTCCCTCGCTCCGGCTGGGCGGCAGCGTACCGGCGGCGCTCGGACGGTCCCGCCTTGCGCCGTTCGGAGCAGTGCACCTGCGACAGTGCCCACGACCGCCAGCGCCCGTCGTCCTGCTGGGAGAGCCCTGTGCCCGTCCTCCGCCCGCTGCGCCGCTGCGCCGTGCTCGCCGCCGTGCTCGTGGCCGCGCCGCTGCTGCCCGCGGTGGCTGCCGCCGAC
>JAJAYV010000045.1 GCA_026786045.1 Frankiaceae bacterium
AGGCCGCTGCTCAGGGTGCGGCCGTTCCGGTCGGTCCGGTCGCTCTGACGTCCGCCACGGTCGCTCAGGGTGGCAACCTCACCGGCACGATCACCGGCGACTTCTCGTCGGTCACCGTCTCCGGTTGTGGCCTCACCAGCCAGACGATCGGTGCGGACGACAACGCCACGACTGCTGGTCGTCAGTTCACGCTCACTGTGGCCGCCAGCCAGGCGACCGGCAACTGCACCCTGACCTTCACCGCCACCCCGACCGGCGGCGGCGCGGCTGTAGTGCAGACAGTGCCTGTCAACGTGACGGCCGCGCCTGCCTCCACTGGGCCGGTCACGCTGGCTAGCACCAGCGCGCCGCAGGGTGGGTCGTTGACGGGCAGCATCGCCAACCCGGGCACCATCCAGTCTGTCTCGCTGACCGGTTGTGGCTTCAACAACCAGAACGTCCCTGTCAGCGGCGCGGGTGCGTTCAGCCTGACGCTGCCCGCCGGGCAGACCACGGGCGCGTGCTCGCTGAGCTTCAGCGTTCTGCGCACCGACGGCACCACGACGACGCAGGTCGTGCCGTTCACCGTCACGGCGATCGCCTCGTCGACGACGGCCGCCCCCGACCTGGTTTCGGCTACGGTCAATGCCGCAACGGGTGTCGTCACGTACTCCTTCGACGAGGACGTCACCGGCAACCTTGCCGTTCCGGCTGACTTCTATGTCTACGATGCCGCCGGCGTCGAGACGCTGGCCTCGAACGCCCAGGTCAACGGTACGACGGTCATCGCGCAGTTCGGCACGGCTATCGCGGCGGGCGCCACGTTGGCCGCAGTGGCCGACGATGCGGTTTCCGACGCAGCCGGGACGCGGTCCTACGCGGCCAGTGCCCCGCTGAGCGTTCAGACCCAGGCGGCTGCGGTCACCGATGGTCCCGACCTGCAGACTGTTGACAACCTCCGCGTCCTCAACGGTGTCATCGTGGCGGACTTCCGCTTCGACGAGCCCGTCAGTCGCACGGACCGCGCCGCCCTCCTGGCCTCAGGGGACTTCGCCCTCATCGCCAACGACGGGTCGATCTTCCTGAACGCCGCTGGCGTGCCTGTGTTCAGCGTTGACAACCGCACCCTCACCGTCGCCTTCCAGACGGACACGGCCCAGTTGCCGATCGGGAGCATCGTTCGTGGTGTTGTCGGTGCTGCAGCGGTCGATGACGGCTCGAACGCGAACGTGGTTCAGACTGAGCCGCGGACCGGGGTTCCTGCCTTCACCACTGGTGTCATTGCAGACCGCACGGACGACCCCGACGTGGTGAGCGTGGCTGTTGCTGGCACCAACACCATTGCGTTCACCTTCGACGAGGCGGTCCAGGGGGATGGCACCTTCACCTTGGGCAGCTTCTTCGTCTACGACTCGACCAGCAACACGATCGCAACAGCTGCTGGCGGTAGCGCCGCCCGTAGCACGGTCAGCACCTCAGTCGTGAACGTCACCTTCCCGACCGGCGTCGTCGCGACGGCTGTTGGTGCGGGTGTCCTGCCGTCCGCGGTCCGTGCAGTCGATGATGGGGCGCCCAACCAGACCCAGGAGCTGCCGCTGCAGTCGGTGGTCAACTCCGCCGGTCGTACGGCTATCGCCGACCTGGTGAGCGTCACGATCAGCAGCGACGCGTTTGGTAACAACCGCGTCGTTTACACATTCGACTCCGCCCCGACCAACGCGGCCACTTCGGTGTTCACGCTGGTGGACGCGAATGGCACGGTATTCTCTCCGGCCGATGCGGATGGTGACGCTCTCACTACTGGCACTAACGGTGCCGTCGTCGGCAACACCGTGGTCTTCCAAGAGGCGGCTGCGGCAACTATCCGGCGATTCACCGACGCCCAGGCGTCGGCGGCTGTCGTCGGCAACGTCGAGGACACGACCGGAACTGGTACGGCCAGCACGATCACCACGGGTGACGTGAGCGTGACCCGCTAGTAAGAGGCGACCCTTCGGGATCGCGCATCGATGAACCGGAGCCCCGGTCCTCTTCGGAGGGCCGGGGCTTCCGGCTGTTTGGGCGCCGTGCCGCCGATGAGAATGGCGAGTCGCGACAGGAGCTCTACCGGCCGCTGACGTAGCCGGAACGCGGCGCAGCCCGGCACCTGTCGCCCAGGTGCCGGGCTGCTCTGTCCGGGGCGGGTCAGTCCCTGTCCCCATACAAGGGGACGGTCCGTCGCGCGATGTCCGGGTCAAGAAGGTCGGTCGTTGTCAGCGTGGTCGAGGTGGGGGTCGCGACCGCGGTGGGCGCAGGTGGTGCCGATCATGTGGTGGCCGGGGGGATGCGGGCGGGCCGGTACGACGAGCGGGTGTCCGTCGGGGGAGCGCGCGCCGCCGGCCGCAGCGGCCTGAACATCAGCGCCGGCGACGATGTCGTCGTGTACGCCGCCGAGCACGACGTCCCAGCGCTACGTGAGTACTACGCCCTGGAGGACGACCCGCACGGACCGGTCGAGCTGCGCGCCGTCCCCGCCGCCGCCGGCCACTTCGCACCGCATGGCGGCGCCGCGGTCCCGCTCGCCGCCGCCGTGTTCGACATGCTCGACGCCGACGACAGTCGCCTTCGACACGCGGCCCGCGAGTGGCTCGAGCAGAGCGGCACACGTCTGCGCGACCACGGCCCGCAGAACGTCCAGCCCGGCGCCGCTGCCCGGGCGGCAGCCGGGTGATCCTGCTCGACGACCTGCCACCCGCGCAGTACCAAGCCTGGGAGGTCCTGCTCCGCCTGCCGCAGCAGCGGAATTTCCTGGGTGCTCATCGGAGGCCAGCTGATGGCGCTGCTGGCTGCCGAGCACGGCGCCCGCCTGCCGCGCCCGACGCTGGACGCGGACGTGCTCGTCGACGTCCGCGCGACCCCCGGCGCCCTGGAGACCCTGGCGGCGTGGCTGCGCGACGAACAGGGCTTCCAGGTCCAGATCAGCAGCGCCAACATCGGCCACCGATTCACCCGACCGGCCTCACCCGGGCCCGGCACGGTCATGTTCGACCTGCTCGCCCCCGAAGTCTGGGACCGCGCACGCGGCTCTACACCGTCCGGCCGGCCCGCACGGTCGCGGTACCGGGCAGCGCCAGCCTGCTCAGGTCCGCCGAGCCCGTGGACGTGCGCGTCCGCGACGTCCACGGCAACGAGTGCTCGGGTGCCGTCCAGCGCCCGAGCGTGCTCACCGCGCTCATCGGCACGGCCGCAGCGACGACCATCGCGGTCCGGACCAACCGCAGCCGCGACACCCAGGACGCCGCGCTGCTGGGCCGGGACCAGGCCCGCCTCGGGCAGGCGGCGCTGCGCCTGATCCTGCGCGACCTGTCCTAGCCAGCGCCCTGCGCCGCCCCCGGCATGGCCACTGCCTGAGCGCATCCGGCGAGTAGGGCTGGGCTGGCCTGACCTGAGCAGACCAGGTCAGCCCTGCGCCCGGGCGCGAGAGCGCGGACCGTTGCCACCAGGTCCGGTCGCCGATACCGTTGCATGTATGCGCACACCCGGGCGGGACACCGCCGAGCTGGTCCGCGCCCTGCGTGCCCGGGCAGGGTTGTCGGTCCGAGAGCTGTCCCGGCGCTCCGGGCTGTCGCCCTCCACCATCACCCGGATCGAGGCCGGCGCGGTCGATCCCGGCGTCGGGACGCTGCGTCAGCTCGCGCAGGCCAGCGGCATGACGCTGCACCTGAGCGTCTCCCCGTCCTCCCCGACGGCGCCCTCCTCGGCCGCTGCTCCGGGGCAGCCGCCGCAGCTCGCGGCGCTCAGCGAGGCGCTGCGCACCACACCGGCAGGCTCGGGACCGGACTGGACCCGGCTGCGGTCCTTCGTCGACTGGGCTGTGCGGCACCGCGACCAGCTGCCCGACGCTGTCGCGCAGCGACCGGCACGGTCGGGGTCGCCGCTGCTGGACAACCTGCTCGCCGCGATTGCCGAGAAGCTGTCCGATGACGCCGACCTGCCACGACCGTCCTGGACCGCGCAGATCGCGCCGATGCGGGACACCTGGCGGGCGCCGCTGCGCGGCGCCGCGGCACAGGCGGAGCGCACCGCGACCCCGGCGCAGCTGCTGGAGCGCGGGATCGAGCTTGGCCAGGCGAACCTGTGGCGCGCCGGAACTGGCCCGGCGACACCGGTCCGGCCGCCCGCCACAGCCGCGGCACCTGTCTGATGACCGCAGGCAGGTTCCGATGAGCGAGCCGGCCCAACTGCTGACCGGCGGGCAGATCCTGGACCTGCTGCGTGAGCTCGCCGATCGGCTGCCCGCCAGCCGACCTCGTCCGGTGCTCATCCTGGTCGGCGGCGCCCTGCTGGCCACAGCCGGGCTACGCGACACCACCCAGGACGCCGACAGTTGCTGTGGAGCACCTGCCGGGCGGTGGCCGGCTCGATTCCCCAGCTGCTCATCTCGCGCAGCACGTGCGCCCTGGTGATCCAGTGCAGCCGGGGCTGGCCGTCGATGCACAGTCCGCTGTCGGCGCCGGTGGTGAACAGGTGCGTCGGGGCGACGTCGTAGGCCGGGGCGAGCCGCGCGGCCCCGTCGGTCAGCAGCAGGCTGACGTTGCGGGCGTGCCCGTCGGTGTTGCCGACCGCCCAGCCCAGGATCATCTGCTGGGCGAGCGCGACCAGCTCGGTATCGACGTCCACGGCGTGCGTGCGTAACAGGCCGGCCAGGTCGGCGTAGGACGGCGGTGCGTCCGCCGACTGCTGGTACTTGGCGTACGCCGGGTTGAGCCCCAGCGCCTGGCAGCCGTCCTCCTGATGGATCCGCGCGACCGTCGCGTCGCCGGTGCGGTATCGGTCGTAGCGTTCAACGATCACCGCGAGGCGCCCGCCGACAGTGACGAGCTCGACCTGCGCGGCGGCCAGCCCGGCCTGCGCGGCGGCACGCAGCGTCAGAGCCTCGGCCGCGACCAGACCGGGCCGGGCCGGGCCAGGTCCTTCGGGTCGGGCTTGAGGATGTGCGTGCTGGGCTGCCCGTCAACTGGCTGCGTCCAGCGCGCGGGGGAGAGGTCGCGGCGGTCGCTGAGCCACTCGCGCAGCGCGGCTGTCTCGGTCTCGGCGACGATGAGCTCGGCAGGTGCAGAGGTGTCGAGGTAGGCGCTCAACGGTCGATGCGGTCGACGCCGAGCAACTCGCCCGTCGTCGGGGTGCCCGGTGGCGCGGTCATGGGCTCGACCTCCAGCGGGTCGCCCCGGCCGGCGCGAAGTGTGCCGGCGGCCAACCGCTGCTCGCGGGTCATCCGGCTGGGGGCATCGGCCGATACGAGCCGGGCCACCAGCCGCCCGTCGGTTGGTGATCGCGATGCTCTCGCCTGTCGCGGCGATCCGGGCCAGCAGCTCGCTGGCGTTCTGCCGGAGCTCGCGGACCCCACGGTGATCATGTGGCGCACGTAGCACCGCCTCGGAGACTGCGAGCCACCCTCGCCCGGGCAGGTGCTCGGGCCGGCGTGGGCGGCCGTGGGTTCAGCCAAGCGAGCATCACCGTGACGCATCGAGCAGCGCGACGTCGTACGCCTGCAGGCGGCGGTCTGCCGTGGCCAGGACGAGCCCCTCGGCGCGGGCCTGGGCGATCAGCGCCCGGTCGAAGGGGTCGCGGTGATGCGGCGGCAGGGCGCCGGCTTCTCGCCCGTGCTGTCCGGTGAAGGAGAGCTCGGGGAAGTCCTGCGCCTCCAGGACCGCGTCCAGACCGGTCGCCGTCAGCCGCCCCGTCGCCGACTTGATCGCTATCTCCCAGACACTGATCGCGCTCACGTGTGACTGCGCGCCCAGGACCGCTGCCTGTGTCCGTGGTCCCAGGCGCGGGTCACCCGCCGCCAGCCAGAGCAGAACATGCGTGTCGAGCAAGAGGCTCACTCCGCTTCGCCGTAGACCGACGCTTCGAGTTCAGGCATGGGCTCGTCGAAGTCCTCGGACATCACGATCTGCCCCTTCAAGGATCCGGCGACCCGTCGTGCCCAGCCGTCGCCAGGCTGCACCGGGGTCAGTCGGACGGCCGGCCGGCCGTCGCGCGCGATGATCACGTCCTCGCCGGCCTCTGCACGGGCCACGAGCTTGGACAGCTGGGTCTTCGCCTCGAGCATGTTCACGACCGTCATGGACCAAGGTTAGTCAAGGTGGGCCTCGCTGTCGCGGTGCGCTCGGCATGCGGATACGCCGCTCAGCCGCTGGTCCTCATCGACTCCTCCCCGTCGTCTGCGCCTCAGGCAGCGCCCCACACCTCGGCCACCGCTGCGCGCAGGTCGTCCAGCACCAGGTGGGTGTAGCCGACGGTCGAGGCGATGCTGGCGTGTCCGAGCAGCCGCTGCACCACGTGGATGTCCACCCCGGCGCGGACGAGCTCGGTGGCGTAGGTGTGCCGCCACTTGTGCGGGTGGTGCCGACCGTCGACACCGGCGCCGTCGCCGGCCAGCTCCACCTCTCGCGACAGCGCCTCCTGCCCGAAGCCGCTGTTCGGCGTCGTGACGAAGGGGTGCGGGTTGGCCAGCAGCAGGGGCGAGACGGGGAGCTGCGGCCGCACCTCCTGCTGGAACGCCGCCAGGACCTCCACCAGCGGCTCGGGCAGTAGCACCGTGCGCTCCCGGCTGCCCTTGCCGACCACCCGGGCCCGGCCGGCGCCCAGGTGCAGGTCACTGCTGCGCAGGGTGCGCAGCTCGCCCGATCGCATGCCGGTCCAGCGCAGGGTCGCGACGATCGCGTGCCGCTGCCGGCCGCGTACGTCGGTCAGCGTCACGGTGTGCCCGAGGATCGCCTGCACCTCGGCCGGGCTGTAAAGACCGTTGTGCGGCGGACCGACCCGGGGTGTGGCGAGCGCGGCCGCTGGGTTGACGCCCGCGACACCGGTCAGCACGAGCCAGCTGTAGAAGCGGCGCAGCGCCGCGGCCTCCGCCCGACGGGTGCGGGCCGCAAGGCCCCTTCCCGCCTCGGCGACGAGGAAGGCCGCGAGGTCGGCGGTCGAGGCCGCCGGCACCGCGCTGGGGGAGCCGGGCCACCAGCGCAGGAAGGCCTCGAGGTAGATGCGGTGGTTGCGCACCGTCGGTGCGGCCAGCCCCTCGACCGCTGCCTCGTAGGCGCCGAAGGCGTCCAGCAGCCGGCCATGGGCGCGGTCGATGTTCGAGCGGGGCACCGTGCCACCGTGCGGCGTCGAGACGGCCACGGCCAGCAGCCGAGGCGGTCCTGTGGACGGCGGGTCGCCGTCCACAGCTCACTCTGCTGCCAGCCGCCCTGTCGGTGCTCGGCCGTGTGCTCGCCGAGGTGTGCGGGCAGACGACCGAGCGGCGCCCGGAGTGGCTCAGGGGGTGGCCCCTCCGATGGGTCCGGGGTGCTTGTTCGGCCAGCTCACGGTCGTCACGTCGACCAGTTGTGGCCGGCAGAGCCTGACGCACCAACGAGCGGCTATAGCGACGGCTCGCGACGCCGGTGCTAGCGTTCTGCAACATGCGGACTCTGTACTTGCGGAACGTGCCTGACGAGGTCGTCGAGCGGCTCGAGCGACTCGCCGCGCTCCAGGCCACCTCCGTCGCGGCGGTTGCGGTGCGTGAGCTCGCTGACGTGTCCCGACGGGCCGACCATCCGGCGCTGCTGGGCTCCCTGCCCGATCTGGCCGTACCGGCGCAGGAGCTGGTGGACGACGTGACCGCCGCCCGGCGCGAGCCCTGATCGTCGCGGACGCGTCGGCGGCGTTGAACGCCCTGCTCAACGACGGGGCAGCCCGACGCGTGCTGAGCGCCCATCAGCTGCACGCCCCACACCTGGTCGACACCGAGATCGCCAGTGCCCTGCGTCGCCGGGTCGCGAGGGACGCGATGCCGGCGGCGCCGGCTGAGCGGGCGCTGGCCGTCTGGGGTCAGCTGGCAGTGACCCGCTACGCCGCCGCGCCGCTGTGGCACCGGGTCTGGGCGTTGCGGGACAACCTGTCGGCCTACGACGCGACCTACGTGGCGCTCGCCGAGGCACTGCAGGTCGATCTGCTGACCGCGGACGCGCGGCTGGCCCGAGCGCCGCACGTGCGCTGCACGGTGACGGTCGTGCCGGACTAGCAGCCTGCTCAGCGGGCCTGGCAGCGCGCGCCGCGCCTTCGGCGGGCTGTCAGCATGCCCGCCGCTCGCCTGCTGCTTGCACTGGTCCTGGCCACGACGGCGGCGCTGTCGGGATGCACCGGATCCGAGCAGGACCCGTTTGCCGCGCCGACGGCCTTCTCCCTGCCGGCCGCCGAGGCGGAGCAGGACCGGACGGCGTACATCGCGGAGGTCGTCGCGGCGCCCGAGGGTGACGACCTAGCCGCCGGCGCCGGTGAGTGGTGATCGCGAACAACGCCGACATCCGGATCGACATGGGCGGCTGGACGGTGGGGACCGCGGCCGGGACCGGCTGCCGCTGGGCATCGGCCGGCAGATCGACGTCGGGACGCAGCTGCGGGTGCACAGCAGCTGCGGTGAGGACAGCGCGCTGGCGGTCTTCGCCTGCCTGGAGCAGGAAGCGCTGCTCGACGACCACGGCACGGTGGTGCTGCTGGACGCCGCTGGTACCGAGGTCGCTCGGCTGGCGTACTCCGGCGGATGAGGCTCGGAACGGGCAGCGACGGTCACCTGCGAAGGTGCGCGCACCGCACGCTGACGTTGACTGCTCCAGGATCATCGGCCAGGCGGCGGGCGCCAGCAGCGGGTGCACGCTCGCCGCGGCCGGCAGGCCGTCACTCTTTCGTCATGGCGATGAACGGACCACGCATCGGCCGCCATGGCTGCTCTGTCGCGTCGATGCGTCCGCGAGTAGGCACGTGCGCACTCTTGTCGGGCTCAAGCCAGCAAGCCACTACGGCACGGCGCTGCTGACGACACGGGACCGGACCGCCGCCCTGCGCTCGGCTGCCGCGCTCGTCGAGGGGGCGTACGGCTGGCGTGAGCACACGCCTATTGGGCCCGCCCGGGCAACGCGCAGCACGAGCGTGCAGGAGCGCTACTTTTGCCTCATGGAGGTCGGACTGCGGGAGCTGCGTCAGCAGGCGAGCGAGCTCGTGCGGCGAGCCGAGGCAGGGGAGAGCATCACCGTCACGGTCAGCGGACGCCCCGCCGCCCGGCTGGTGCCGCCCGACCGCACCGCCTGGCGCAGGTTCACCGAGGTCGCCGAGCTGTTCGCCGGACCAGCAGATGCGGACTGGCAGCGGGACCGCGAGCTGCTCGACGCCGGCATGCACGACCCATGGGCGGCCGGATGAGGGCGATCCTGGACACCAGCGTGGTGCTGGCGGTTGCTGTGCCGGCGCTGCCGGGGGGCCTGGCCATCAGCGCGGTAGCGCTGGCTGAGCTGCACTTCGGTGTCCTCGTCACCGCCCAGGCGAGCACCCGCGCGGAGCGGTTACGTCGGCTGGCTCTGCTCGAGCGCTCCTTCGCCGCGCTGCCCGTCGACGAGCGGGTGGCGCGCAGCTACGGCCGACTGGCCGCAGCGGTCGTGCAGGTCGGCTGCCAGCCGCGGGCGCGGGTGATGGACCTGCTTATCGCGGCCACGGCGCACGCCTACGACGCCAAGCTGTACACGGCCAACGCGGCGGACCTGCGCGGGCTGGAGGACCTCGTGGAGATCGTCGACGTCGGGGCCGTGTAGCGCGTCCCTGCGGATGTCCATCAGTGCGCCGCCCCGCGATGAACGCGGTTCTGGACAGCCTCCTGACCGGTACGACGCGAGCGGACGTCGACGCTGTGGCGGTGCTCGATGAGGTCAGGGACGCCGGCTAAGTGCTGGTGCTCGATGCCAGCGCCGCCGTCGAGCTGCTGCTCGGCACCGACCGGGGCCGCGGATTCGCCGCTCACCTGCGGGGCGAGCTGGTCGTCAGCCCCGAGCTCCTGGACGTCGAGGTGGCGTCAGCCGCGGCCCGTCTCGAACGTCGGGCGGTGCTCGACCGGCCAAGCGCTGATGAGGTCAGGGATCTGCTCACCGGGCTTAGCCGACGGTCGAGGCGATGCACGCCTGGCTCGACGGCTGAACGGCTCCGCCGCGGTGACCAGGGTCCCGACCGGCGCGGGCGGTGGCCGAGCAAGGGGTGGCCCGGTCGGCCCCTGCCGACGGGCTGCTTCGCCGCCGCCGAGGGCATCAGGCCGCGCCCCACACCCCGGCCACCGCCCCGCGCAGGTCGTCCAGCACCAAGTGGGTGTAGCCGACGGTCGAGGCGATGCTGGCGTGCCCGAGCAGCCGCTGCACGACGTGGATGTCGATGCCGGCCCGGACCAGCTCGGTGGCGTAGGTGTGCCGCCACTTGTGCGGGTGGTGCCGCCCCGGCACGCCGGCGCCGAGCCCGGCGAGCTCCACCTCCCGGGCCAGCGCCTCCTGCCCGAAGCCGGACTGCGCCGTCGTGACGAACGGGTGCGCGTTGGCCAGCAGCAGCGGCGAGGCCGGCAGCTGCGGCCGCACCTCGCCCAGGAACGCCGTCAGCACCTCGACCAACGCCGGCGGCAGCAGCACCGTCCGCTCCCGCTGGCCCTTGCCGACCACCCGGGCCCGGCCCTCGGCCAGGTGCAGGTCGTCGCGCCGCAGGGTGCGCAGCTCGGCCGAGCGCATCCCGGTCCACCGCAGGCTGGCCACGATCGCGTGCCGCTGCCGGCCGCGCAGGTCGGTCAGCGTTGCGGTGTGGACCAGGATCGCCGCCACCTCCGCGGGGGCGTAGATGCCGTTGTGCGGCGGACCGACCCGCGGCGCCGACAGCGCGGCTGCCGCGGACCTGCCTGATGTCTTGGATGACCTGGTCGCGGCCGGCTGAGAGTCCGTCGGGCTGCCGCTGGCGCTGTCCGCCCCGGTTCAGCCCACCGCCGCCAGGTGCTCCTCGAGCACCGCGTTGACCGCGTCCGGGTTCTCCAGCGCGTGCACGTGCCCGGTCCGCTCCATCACGACGTACCGCGCATGCGGCACCAGCGCGACGATCTGCTCGGACTTCGGCGGCGGGTAGGTGTGGTCCTCGGTCCCGGCCACCACGGTCAGCGGCACGGTGATCTTCGGCAGCTCGTCGAGGATCGGCCTGCGGTGCGCGATCTGCCAGACCGAGTCGGCGTACTCCGGGGTGCGGGTCAGCAGCAGCTCGCGCGCTCCTGCCAGCACGTCGGCCCGCGACGGGTCGGTCAGCGTGGTGTCGCCCATCATGAAGTCCAGCACCGGGTCGATCACCGGCTCCATCCCGTGCGCGGCGAAGACCTCGGCCAGGCCGTCCATCTGCTCGGCGGCCTCCTCGACGTCGGCCGAGGTGCCCATCACCAGCACCGACGAGACGAGGTCGGGCCGGCGGGCGGCCAGGCGCAGCCCGATGAAGCCGCCCATCGAGTTGCCGACGAAGGTGCACGGCGCGATGCCCAGCGCCTCGATGAGCTCGGCGGCGTCCTCGGCCTGGGTGTCCATGTCCAGCTCCTCGCGCGGGTGGCGGCCGCTCTGCCCTTGCCCGCGCAGGTCGTAGCGGATCACCCGGTAGCGGTCGCTGAACGCCTCCGCTTGCGCGGCGAACATCCGGCCGTCGAAGAACATCGACGGGCTGAAGACCAGCGCGGGCGCCTCGATCGGCCCGTCGTCCTCGTAGTGCACCGTGGTGCCGTTGACGTCGACGGTGGGCACGGGCAGACCTCCGGGGCTGGGGGAGGTCGACCGTCCCCCGGACGGCGTCGCCACGTCAACACAGCTGCTCGCTGCGGAGGGCAGAGCGCCGGCCGGACCCGCGCGGGCGGCGCCCGCCGAACCTCGTACTGATCATCGTGTCGGTTTTGGGCCCAGATCGGGGCCGCTTGCGACGCGACGATCAGTACGAGCTGTCGGGCACGCTGCGCGCCGCGGCCCGGGGAGCCGACAGGGATGCGGGGCGCCCCGCACCCGTCGACGGACCTGCTGCTGGGCCCGGTCGGGTGCCACACTCGTCGGCAGGCTCCCTGCCGTGTCCAGCTCCCGAGGAGGACGCCCGTGCTCCAGCAGCACTTCTACCCCATGCACAGCGGCCCGTTCACGCCGGCCGACCGCGAGGCGATGCCCGAGGACGGTCGCCGTGTCGAGCTCGTCGACGGGTGCCTGGTCGTGAGCCCGTCCGCCGGTCGGGCCCACAACGGCGTGGTCATGCACCTGTTCCGGCTGCTCGACCGCGCGTGTCCGGACGACGTGACGATCTATCCCGTCCCCTACGACTACCGGCTGCCCGACGACAGCGAGCTGGTCCCCGATATCACCGTCGCGCGCACTGCCGACCTCGGCGCGAAGCGGATCACCGCACCGCCGCTGCTGGTCGTGGAGGTCATCTCCCCCAGCAGTCGGTGGATGGACCCGGTCGTCAAGCGGGCGAAGTACGAGGCGGCGGGCGTGCCGGCCTACTGGATCGCCGACCCCGTCGCCGGGCGGATGACCGTGCTGGAGCTCGAGGACGGCGAGTACGTCGAGCGTGCAGTCGTCGAGACCTCCGACGTGGCGCTCGAGCGGCCGTTCCCGGTCACGGTGCACCTGCGGGGGCTGCCGGAGGGCTGAGTCAAGAGCCCCCAAGCGATCTGTGAATGACCAAAGCTTCTTCACAGAAGAGGATCTGGCGGATACGGGGGCTTGTTCGAACGTATGGTCGATACATGTTGGACGAGGAGTTCTACGAGGAAGACGTCTTAGGCACACCCCTGGCGAAGACGGCGGCGCGCGCGGCGGGGGGGGCCTCGGGTGGGGGGGGGTGCGCCGGTGTCTTATAAACAAATGACGCAG
>JAJAYV010000046.1 GCA_026786045.1 Frankiaceae bacterium
CCGCTCGGGGTCCAGCCCGCCGGCCGCGGTCGTCAGGGAGGACGAGCCCCCCTTGACGACCCGCCGCGGCGCCGCGGCGCTCGCCGCCCGGGGCACTCCGCGGGGTGCCCTCGGGCGGCCGGGGTGTGCCGCGCGGCGGCCCGCCCGGCGAGGGCGTCGACGAGCGCGTCGAGCCGCTCGGGGTCCAGCCCGCCGGCCGCGGTCGTCAGGGAGGACGAGCCCACCTTGACGACTAGCCGGGGCGCCGCGGCGATCGCCTCCCGGGTCACTCCGAGGGGTCCCGTCGGCCTGCCGTCTTCTCCAGCTCGGCGGCCAGCGCGGCCTTGTCCAGGCCCATCCGCTCGGCCCGGCGCAGGTCCTTCTGCAGCCGGCGCTCGTCGGCGCCCGCGCGGCTCTTGTCCTCGAACCGCGCGTCCTGGCCACGCATGCCGGAGGAGAACTGCTCCAGCTCGGTCGGCTGCCACTCGAAGCTGACCTCGCCGATCGTGACCTCGTCACCGGGCACGGCGCCCGCGGCCGCCAGCGCCTTCTCCACGCCGAGGGTGGCCAGCCGGTCGGCGAGGTAGCCCACGGCCTCCTCGTTGCCGAACTCGGTCTGGGTGACCCAGCGCTCGGGCTTGCTGCCTCGTACGACGAAGCCCTCGCCGTCGGGCTCGACGGTGAAGCCGAGGTCGTCAACGGCCTTGGGTCGCAGGACGATGCGGGTCGCCTGCTCGAGCGGACGCTGCTCGCGGTCGGCCTTGACAACGCCGCCCATGGCGTAGGTCAGCGCCGGCAGGCCCTCGCGGCTGACCGCGCTGACCTCGAAGACCTGCAGGCCGCGCGCCTCGAGCTCGGGGCGGACCAGGTCGGCCAGCTCGCGGCCCTCGGGCACGTCGACCTTGTTGAGGACCACCAGACGGGGGCGCTGGGTGAGCTGCGCGACGTCGTCCTTGTAGAGGCTCAGCTCGTTCTCGAGCGCGTCGAGGTCGCTGATCGGGTCGCGGCCGGGCTCGAGCGTCGCGCAGTCGAGCACGTGGACGAGCACCGCGCAGCGCTCGACGTGGCGCAGGAACTCCAGCCCCAGGCCCTTGCCCTGGCTGGCGCCCGGGATCAGGCCGGGGACGTCGGCGACGGTGAAGGTGGTCCCGCCGGACTCCACAACGCCGAGGTTCGGCACCAGCGTCGTGAACGGGTAGTCGGCGATCTTCGGCCGCGCGGAGGACAGCGCGGCGATCAGGCTGCTCTTGCCGGCGCTGGGGAAGCCCACCAGCGCCACGTCGGCCACGGTCTTGAGCTCCAGGACGACGTCCTGGGCCTCGCCCGGCTCGCCGAGCAGCGCGAAGCCGGGAGCCTTGCGCTTGACGCTGGCGAGGGTGGCGTTGCCGAGCCCGCCCTTGCCGCCCTTGGCGACGACGTGGCTGGCACCCTCGCCGAGGAGGTCG
Source organism: Frankiaceae bacterium (assembly GCA_026786045.1). Taxonomy (GTDB): domain Bacteria; phylum Actinomycetota; class Actinomycetes; order Mycobacteriales; family SCTD01; genus SCTD01. Next base: position 1,425 of record JAJAYV010000046.1, read on the forward strand.
GCGAGCTGGTTGCCGTCGGCGTCGTAGACGACCGTGCCGTTGGGGACGGGCACCTCGACGTCGGTGCCCTTGGCGCCGGTGCGCATCGAGCCCTGGCCCTGCTTGCCGGAGGTCGCTTTCTGGTGCGGGTGGTAGTGGTAGTCGAGCAGCGACGCGACGTGGGCGCGCACGACGATCACGACGTCGCCGCCGTCACCGCCGTCGGCACCGTCGGGGCCGCCGAGCGGCTTGAACTTCTCGCGGCGGACACTGGCACAGCCGTTGCCCCCGTCGCCGGCGGCGACGTGGAGCACGGCGCGGTCGACGAAGGTGGCCATCTGCGGGTGCCTCTCAGTGGAAAAGCCGCGAGGGCGGGTCCGGCAAGCCGGCCCGCCCTTGAGGAACTGCTCGTGCCTCGGTCAGCCGACCTGGACGATGTTCACGGTCTTGCGGCCGCGCTTGAGGCCGAACTTCACCGCACCCGGCGCGAGCGCGAACAGCGTGTCGTCGCCGCCACGGCCGACGCCGTCACCGGGGTGGAAGTGCGTGCCGCGCTGGCGGACGAGGATCTCGCCGGCCTTGACGACCTGGCCGCCGAAGCGCTTGACGCCGAGGTACTGGGCGTTGGAGTCGCGCCCGTTGCGCGAGGAGCTCGCGCCCTTCTTGTGAGCCATGGAGGGATCCTCTACTTCGCGCCGGCAGCGGCGCCGGTCTCGATGGCGGTGACGCGCACCTGGGTGTGCTTCTGGCGGTGACCGAGACGGCGCTTGTAGCCCGTCTTGTTCTTGTACCGCATGATGTTGAGCTTCGGGCCCTTGGTGTGGGCGACGACCTCGCCGGTGACGCTGACCTTGGCCAGCGCGGCGGCGTCGGAGGTCACGTCGGTGCCGTCGACGACGAGCAGCGCCGGCAGGGCGACGGAGGCACCGGGCTCGCCGGCGACCTTCTCCACCTCGACGACGTCACCGACGGCGACCTTGTACTGCTTGCCGCCGGTCTTGACGATGGCGTACACGAGGAGCTCCTACCTGGTCTGCACGTGGGGCCGCGCGAGGGGCGCGGCGGAAGGGCGCGTCGAGGACGCGCCCCCAGGAGACTACCGGACGGCCCGGCGGGCCGTCGAACGTCGCCGG
>JAJAYV010000047.1 GCA_026786045.1 Frankiaceae bacterium
GCAGCGCGCCGACCAGCGCGCCGACCGTGCCGGTGACCAGCCCGCCGAGCAGCGCGAGTGCCGGCGAGACGTGCGCGTCGGGCCCGGTGACGAGCAGCGAGACCAGTGTCGTCAGGACGGCGTACGGCACCGCGGTCCACAGCGCCAGGCGCAGCGCCTGCGCCGGCGTGGTCGGCCCGGAGGCGTGGGCCGCCGAGGCGGCGAGCCGGGCGACGAGCAGCAGCGGCACGAGCAGCAGGCCGAGCGGGGTGAGCGCGAGCCGGCCGCCGGGGACCTCCAACGTGGCGCCGTGGGCGTACAGCCAGATCCGGCCCGCCGAGCGGGCGGCGTCCACCGCCCCGGTGCCCGAGCGGCTGTCGGTCCCCCACACCAGCAGGACCGGCACGAGCACCAGCAGCAGCCCGGCGGCGGCGGCCCACAGGGCGGCCGCGGCGCCGAGGGCGCGCGGACTGCGGGCGGGCTCGTCGGCAGCCGGCCGACGCGGGGGGCGGGCCGGACTCACGGGGCGGTCGATCGTGGAGGTCATCGCCGGTTGACTGTCTCAGCCGCGGCTGCTTGATCCGTGGCGGCTCGCCGCGCCGTGACCGCCTTCACGCGCGGAGGGCTAGGCCGAGGCCAGGCCCTTCATGCCAGGTCTCTCATGATGGCGCGCATGAGCTCAGCGGTCGCGGACGGCGTCTTGCCGACCTTGACACCGGCGGCCTCGAGGGCCTCCTGCTTGGCCTGCGCCGTGCCGGAGGAGCCGGAGACGATGGCGCCGGCGTGGCCCATCGTCTTGCCCTCGGGCGCGGTGAAGCCGGCGACGTAGCCGACGACCGGCTTGGTGACGTGGGCCTTGATGTAGTCGGCCGCGCGTTCCTCGGCGTCGCCGCCGATCTCGCCGATCATGACAATCGCGTCGGTCTCGGGGTCGGCCTCGAACGCCTCGAGCGCGTCGATGTGCGTGGTGCCGACGACCGGGTCGCCGCCGATGCCGATCGCGGTCGAGAAGCCGAACTCCCGCAGCTCGTACATCATCTGGTAGGTCAGCGTGCCGGACTTGGACACCAGGCCGATGCGGCCCGGCTCCGGTGCGATGGTCGCCGGGATGATGCCGGCGTTGGACTTGCCGGGGCTGATGAGGCCGGGGCAGTTCGGGCCGATGATGCGCGTCTTCTTGCCCTGGGAGTACTGCCAGAACCAGGCGCTGTCCTGCACCGGGATGCCCTCGGTGATGACGACGGCCAGCGCGATCTCGGCGTCGATCGCCTCGACGACCGCAGCCTTGGCGAAAGCGGGCGGCACGAAGAGCACCGACACGTCCGCGGCGGTCGTGTCCATCGCCTCGGCCACACCGCCGAAGACGGGGACGGCGGTGCCGTCGACGTCCACGGAGGTGCCGGCCTTCTTCGGGTTGACGCCGCCCACGACCTGCGTGCCGGAGGCGAGCATGCGGCGGGTGTGCTTCATGCCCTCCGAGCCGGTCATGCCCTGGACGATGACCTTGCTGTTCTTCGTGAGGAAGATCGCCATTACGCAGTCCCTGCCTTGTCCGGCTCCGACGGAACGCCGGAATTCGCCAGCTCGGCGGCCTTGTCGGCCGCGCCGTCCATGGTGTCGACGACCGTCACCAGGGGGTGGTTCGCCGCCGCGAGGATGCGCCGGCCCTCCTCCACGTTGTTGCCGTCCAGCCGCACGACCAGCGGCTTGGTCTCCTTGTCGCCGAGCATCTCGAGCGCCTGCACGATGCCGTCGGCGACCGCGTCGCAGGACGTGATGCCGCCGAAGACGTTGACGAACACCGAGCGGACATCCGGGTCGCCGAGGATGATCTCCAGACCGTCGGCCATGACCTGCGCCGAGGCGCCGCCGCCGATGTCGAGGAAGTTGGCGGGCTTCACGCCGCCGTGCGCCTCGCCGGCATAGGCGACGACGTCGAGGGTGCTCATGACGAGGCCCGCGCCGTTGCCGATGATGCCGACCTGGCCGTCGAGCTTGACGTAGTTCAGGCCCTTCTTCTTGGCCCGGCCCTCGAGGTCGTCCTCGGCGACGACGTCGGCGTAGGCCTCGAAGACGTCCTTGTGGCGGAACTCCGCGTTGGCGTCCAGGGTCACCTTGCCGTCAAGGGCGACGATGCGGCCGTCCGGGGTCTTCACCAGCGGGTTGACCTCGACGAGGGTGGTCTCCTCCTCGACGAAGACCTTCCAGAGGCTGACGAGGATCTTCGCGACCTCGTCCTTGACGTCGGCGGGGAAGCCGGCGGCCTCGACGATCTCGTTCGCCTTGGCCTCGTCGCAGCCGGTGATCGCGTCGACCTGGACCCTCGCGAGGGCGTCGGGGCGCTCGACGGCGAGCTGCTCGATCTCCACGCCGCCCTCGACGCTGGCCATGGCCAGGTACGAGCGGTTGGCCCGGTCGAGCAGGAACGACACGTAGTACTCCGTGTCGATGTCGCTGGCCTCGGTGACGAGGATCTTGTGGACGACGTGGCCCTTGATGTCGAGGCCGAGGATGCCCTGGGCCTTCTCGACGGCCTCGTCGGGCGTCTCGGCGAGCTGCACGCCGCCGGCCTTGCCGCGGCCGCCGGTCTTGACCTGCGCCTTGACGACAACGGGCTTGCCGATGCGCTCGGCGACGCCGCGGGCGGCCTCGGCCGTGTCGACAGTCTCGCCGGGGAGCACGGGCACGCCGTGCTTGGCGAAGAGCTCCTTCGCCTGGTACTCCATGAGGTCCACGAGGGGTCCTGTCCTGTCGAGGGTGCGGCTCTGACGTTGCGCCGAGGGTAGCCACGGCGTGTCCGACAGGTGACGGCGGCCCTGCTCGGTATCGCGCCTGTGGCCCAGCGCACGGGCGCAGGTCACACCCGCTCCGCGGGGCCGTTCCTCGTGCGGGCCGCTAGGCGGCGGTGGAGGAGCCGCCGACGTGGCTGTTGACCCACTCGACGATCGACATCGTCGTGGCGCCGGGGGTGAAGACGGTGGCGACGCCCATCTCGCGCAGCAGCGGGATGTCGTCCTCGGGATGATGCCGCCGCCGAAGACGACGACGTCGTCTGCGCCCTGCGCGCGGAGCAGCTCCATGACCCGCTTGAAGAGCGTCAGGTGCGCGCCGGACAGCACCGACAGCCCGACGCAGTCGGCGTCCTCCTGCACGACGGTCTCCACGATCTGCTCCGGGGTCTGGTGCAGGCCGGTGTAGATGACCTCCATGCCGGCGTCGCGCAGCGCGCGGGCGACGACCTTCGCGCCGCGGTCGTGACCGTCAAGGCCCGGCTTGGCGACGACGACGCGGATGCGGCCGGGGGTGGTCACGGAGCCTCCATGCGGGAGCGATCAGGTCGATGGGAGAGTACGCCGCCATGACTGGGACCCCGGACTGGCGTGCCCCCCTGCTGGCCGGGGCCACCCGCGTGGAGGTCCCGTACGACGGGCGCAACCCCGCCGCGTGGCCCGGCTACGTCCCCAGGCAGTCGGTCTCGGTGTGGCGGCTGGCGAGCGGGCCGGTCGCGGCGACGTGGGACTTCTCGGCGTACGGCGGCAGCTTCGGCGAGGACGACGCGACGGCGCTGGTCGCCGCAGCGGCGCTGGCCGTGGAGCTGCGCCGGCCGCTGCTGACGCTGGTCCGCTCCGGCGGGACCCGGTTGCAGGAGGGGATGGCGGCGCTCGTCGGCATCCCCCGGGCGCGCCTGGCGCTGCTCGACCTCGCCGCCGCCGGGCTGCCACACCTCTCGGTCGCGGACGCGCCGACGACCGGCGGGGTGTGGATCAGCGTGGCCTCCTCGGCCGCCCTGCGGGTGGCCGTCGAGGGGGCGACCGTGGGCTTTGCCGGGCCGCGTGTGGCCGAGGCGGTGACCGGGGTGCGGCCGGCCGAGGGCAGCCGCACCGCGACGTCCGCGTACGCCGCCGGGCTGGTCGACGAGGTGCTGCCCGCGCAGAAGGTGTTCGCCTGGCTGCA
>JAJAYV010000048.1 GCA_026786045.1 Frankiaceae bacterium
CACCTGCTGCCCGGTGCGCTGCGCGACGGCCTGCCGGGCGAGCCGAGCGGCCGGTTCGGTGCGCCTCCCGAGGAGCTGGTGCCCGCGCTGCCCGACGTCCTGCCCGAGCCGGGGGCGCTCACCGTCCTGCTCGGCCCGGCGTCCGAGCTCGGCCGCGCCCTGCTCGCCCGCCGCACCGACCTCGCCCGGGCGGTGCTGGCGCGGTGGTACGACCTGCTGCCGCTCGGCGCGCTCGCGGTCGAGGTGGTCTGCCACGAGGGGCCCGACGACACCCCGGGCAGCCTCGCCCACGCCGCCCGGATGCTCGGGTTCGCGCGCGAGGTCGGCGTCCCTGCGGTGCTCAGCGCCGCCGTCCGGTACGCCACGCCCGACGGCGCCGCCACCGCCGACGTCCTGGACGCCGCGCGCCGGCTGGTGCCGCTCGGCACCCGGCACCTCGACCGCACCACCGCGGCCGGGTACCTCGCCGGGGCCGAGGAGATGACGGCCGTCGCGCACCGGGTCGCCTCCGCCGCCGGCCTCGGGCCGGAGGGCGCGCGGGCGCTGCTGCGCGGCACCGAGCAGGTCGCCGATCGCTGCCGGCTCGACCCCGTCCGCGACCTCGGGATCGGCGAGGTGCACCTGCCCGAGCCCGACCTCGTCACCCGCGGCTTCGCGCGCACCCACACCGAGGCCGACGCCGTGCTGCGGGCGCGGTGCGAGGCCGGCATCGGCCGGCGTTACCCCGGCGCCTCGGCCGCGCACCTGCGCACCGTCACCGAGCGGCTCGACAGCGAGCTCGCCACCATCGCCGGGCTCGGGTACCCCACCTACTTCCTCACCGTCGCCGAGGTCTGCGACCTGGTGCGCGAGCGCGGCGTGCGGGTGGCGGCCCGGGGCTCGGGGGCGGGCAGCCTGGTCAACCACCTCGTCGGCATCAGCGGGGTCGACCCCCTCGAGCACGGCCTGCTGATGGAGCGGTTCTGCACCCCGCTGCGGGCCGAGCTGCCCGACATCGACATCGACGTCGAGTCCGACCGGCGCACCGAGATCTACGAGTGGGTGCTGGAGCGGTTCGGCGGCGAGCGGGTCAGCTGCGTCTCGATGATGGACACCTACCGGGTGCGGCACGCCGTCCGCGACGCCGGGGCCGCGCTCGGGCTGCCGCCGTCCGAGATCGACGCCATCGCCACCGCGTTCCCGCACATCCGCGCCAAGGACGCCCGCCACGCGATCGCCGAGCTGCCCGAGCTGTCCCGCTCCGGCCTCGCGCACGAGCGGTTCGACCTGCTGTTCGACCTCGTCGAGCGGCTCGACGCCCTGCCCCGGCACATCGCGCTGCACCCGTGCGGCGTGCTGCTCAGCAACGCCACCCTGCTCGACCGCTCGCCCGTCGAGGCCAGCTGGCAGGGCTTCCCGATGAGCCAGTTCGACAAGGACGACGTCGAGGTCCTCGGGCTGCTCAAGCTCGACGTCCTCGGCATCCGGATGCAGTCGGCGATGTCCTACGCCCTCGACGAGGTCGAGCGGGTCGACGGCCCCGCGGCCGCGACCGCGGGCCGGCACACCCAGGACGCCTCCTACCTCGACCCCGCCACGGGGCGGATCGACCTGGACGCCGTCCCGCTCGACGACGAGGCCACCTTCCGGCTCGTGCGCTCCACCCGCACCCTCGGCTGCTTCCAGATCGAGTCGCCCGGGCAGCGTGAGCTGGTGGGCAAGTTCGCGCCGCAGGCGTTCTCGGACCTCGTCATCGACATCTCGCTGTTCCGGCCCGGCCCGGTGAAGGCGGACATGATCAGCCCGTTCCTGCGCGCCCGGCAGGGCTGGGACGACGTCCACTTCCTGCACGAGTCGCTCGTCCCGGCGCTGGAGGAGACCCACGGCGTCGTGGTGTTCCACGAGCAGGTGATCAAGATCGTCCACGTCGTCGCCGGGGTGCGCCTCGACGAGGCCGACGAGGTCCGCCGCCGGATGGGCAGCACCGCCGGCCAGGCCGAGGTCGAGCCCTGGCTGCGCGAGCGCGCCGCCGAGCGCGGGTACCTGGCCGGCGACGTCCAGCGGATCTGGGAGGTGCTGACGTCGTTCGCCTCGTTCGGATTCTGCAAGGCGCACGCCGCCGCGTTCGCACTGCCCACCTACCAGTCGGCCTGGCTCAAGGCGCACCATCCGGCCGCGTTCCTGGCCGGCGTGCTCACGCACGACCCCGGCATGTACCCGAAGCGGCTGATCCTCGACGACGCCCGCACCCTCGGCATCACCGTGCTCGGACTCGACGTCAACGCCTCCGGTGCCACCTACCGGGTCGAGAAGGTCCCCGTCGAGCTGCCTGCTGCCGCCTCCGGTCCCGATCCGGCTGTCCTGCAGGCCATCTCACCGGTGGAGCCGACGCGTGAGCAGCAGAGCCACGGCGACCGGCCGAACCGGGGGAGCCTGGTGCCGCTGCCGGGCACCGGTCTGCGCTACGACGCCGGGATACCGGACGCCCGCGGGTACGGCATCCGGCTGTCGCTGGCCGACGTCAAGGGGATCAGCGCGGCCGAGGTGGAGCGGATCGTCGGGGGCCAGCCGTACCGCTCGCTCGCCGACCTGTGGCAGCGCGCCCGTCCGAGCCGTCCGGTGGCCGAGCGGCTGGTGCTCACCGGCGCGCTCGACGCCGTGCACGGGCTCGGGCCGGCGCTGCCGGTGCGGCCGCGGCACCGGATCACCCGTCGCGACCTGCTGCTGCAGGTGGCCGACCTCGACCGCTGGTCGCGCTCGCTCGCCGTCGGCGCGCGCCGGGC
>JAJAYV010000049.1 GCA_026786045.1 Frankiaceae bacterium
GGGCGGGGGCGACGACCGGGGCGAGGGGGAGCCGCCGGTGCGCGCGGACGGGGCGCAGGTAGCCGGCGAGGCAGCCGGGGACGGCGACCGACCCCCACCCGGCGTGGAAGACCTGGTCCACCCCCGAGAAACGGACGGTGATCGGCAGCGGCGGAGCGCGGAAGCCCGGCGCACGACCCCGCCCGGGGGCGTCGGTGAAGAAGTCGAGCAGGCGCTCCGGGCCGCCCGCCGGCGCCCACAGCAAGAAGCCGCCGCCGCCCAGGGAGGACAGGCCGGGCTCGGCGACAGAGGCCGCGAACCCGGCAGCCACGACCGCGTCGACCGCGTTGCCCCCGGCCCTCAGCACGGTCGCCGCCGCCCGAGCGGTGTCGGCGTTGCCGGCCGCGACGGCTGCGACCCTGGGCACCGGCCGAGCCTAGGCGGACGATCAGCGGCGGGCGGGCTCAGCCGTGCGTGCCGTGGTCCGCCACGGGCTCGGGGTCGTGCCCGCGCGCGACGAGCATGTCCTGCATCAGCTCGATCTCGGCTGCCTGTCCGGACTCCATCCCGCCCGCCAGGCGCACCAGGTCGGCGCTGGTCGCGCGGTCGGCGGCGAAGGCGGCCATCGGGACGGCGCCCAAGTGGTGGCGCACCATCAGCCGGAGGAACTCCTCCTCCAGCTCGCCCGGCGGAAGGGCTTCGAGCGCGGCGATCTCGTCGGCGCTGGCCATGCCGGGCATCCCGCCGTCGTGGCCCATCCAGGCCATCGTCGGGCCGTTGGTGGTCTGGGTGTGGCCCCACAGGTCGAGCCAGCCGGACATGATGCCGATCTGGCCCTGCTGGGTGGTCATCACGTCGAGCGCGAGCGCCTGCACTGCGGGGTCGGTCGAGCGGCGGTGGAGCACCGCGCTCATCTGGACGGCCTGCGCGTGGTGCACCTTCATGTCCTGCGCGAAGCCGATGTCGACCGGGTCGACGACCCGCGGCACGCCGCCCGCCGTGCTGCGGCCGAGGACAAGACCGCCGGCCAGGGCGAGCAGGACCAGAAGCCCGGCGAGCAGCAGGTGCCACGCCGGCCGACCGGCGTCCGGGGGCGCTTCGCCCTGCTCCGGTACTCGGACGTCCACGCTCGTCATGCCCTCTCCTCGACCCGGGTGCGCTCGGCCTGCTCGGGCACGCGCACCGCATCATCCTGCCGCCGGTGCTTGCGCAGCTCCTGCCGGGCGACGCTGCGAAGGTGCACGGCGTCCGGGCCGTCGGCGATCCGAAGTGTGCGGATGCCGGCCCACATCTCGGCCAGCGGGGTGTCGTCGCTGACGCCCGCGCCCCCGTGCAGCTGGATCGCGCGGTCGAGGACCGACAGCGCCGCCCGCGGGGCGATGACCTTGATGGCGGCGATCTCGCTGCGGGCGCCCTGGGCGCCGTAGCGGTCGATGAGCCACGCGGCGTGCAGAACGGCCAGCCGGGCCTGGTCCAGCTCGAGCCGCGACTCGGCGATCGCCTCCTGCACCGAGCCCTGGTCGGCGAGCGGGCCGCCGAACGTCACCCGGTCCTGCGCGCGGCGCACCATCAGCGCGAGCGCGCGCTCGCCGGCGCCGATCGCGCGCATGCAGTGGTGGATGCGCCCGGGCCCGAGCCGCGCCTGCGCGATGAGGAAGCCGTCGCCCTCGCAGGCGACCAGGTTGGCGACGGGGACGCGGACGTCGGTGAGCCGCAGCTCGACGTGGCCGTGCTGCGGCTGGTAGCCGAACACCGGCAACGACCGCACCAGCTCGACGCCGGGCGTGCGCAGCGGGACGAGCACCATCGATTGCTGGCGGTGCGCCGCTGCCGTGGGGTCGGTCTTGCCCATGACGACGAGCAGGGTGCAGCGCGGGTCGGCCGCCCCGCTGATCCACCACTTGCGCCCGTTGAGGACGTACTCGTCGCCCTCGCGCACGATCGACGTCGAGATGTTCGTCGCGTCCGAGGAGGCGACGTCGGGCTCGGTCATCGCGAACGCCGAGCGGATCGTTCCGTCCAGCAGCGGGTCGAGCCACTGCGCCTTCTGCTCGGGCGTGCCGAACAGGTGCAGCACCTCCATGTTCCCGGTGTCCGGCGCCGCGCAGTTCAGCGCCTCGGGCGCGAGGTGCGCCGACCAGCCGGTCAGTTCGGCGAGCGGCGCATAGTCGACGTTCGACAACCCTGACACGTCCGGCAGGAACAGGTTCCACAGACGACGCGAAAGCGCCTCCGCCTTGAGCTGCTCCACCACGGGCGGGACGCTGTGGTCGTCGACGCCACGCCGCAGCTCGCGGTAGCGCGCGTAGACCGGCTCGGCGGGGAAGACGCACTCGTCCATGAAGTCCTGCAGTCGCGTGAGGTGCTCGGCCGCAACGGCCGACGGGGCGAAGTCCATGCGGCCATTATCCGGCCGGAGCTGCTTCGCGACAGGGCACTTGGTCCTGTCCTCCGATCCCGGACGGAGGACCAACGACCCTGTACGACGCTCCTGCACTTGGGCGAGGCTGTTGCCGGCACGGGCGCCCGCCCGCCCGCGGAGGAGTCCGGATGTGCGAGTACTGCGGTTGCCAGGCGCTGCAGACGATCGACGAGCTCACCCGCGAGCACGACGCAGCGCTCGAGCACGTCCGCAACGCCGAGCACGCCGCGGCCGCCGGTGACCTGCCCGCGGCCCTCGCCACCTGCGCCGCCCTGGGCCTGCTGCTCGCACCGCACACCGCGGTCGAGGAGGAGGCCGTCTTCCCAGCGCTGGCCCGCGAGCACCCGGCGCACGTCGCGGTGCTCGTGGACGAGCACCGGATCGTGCACGGTGCGCTGGCCGAGCTGGCCGCCGACGCCTCTGGTGCTTGGGCGCAGCGACTGAGGGACGCGCTCGCCGTGCTGCGCGCGCACATCGCGAAGGAGCAGGACGGGCTGTTCCCGGCGTCGCTGACCTCGCTGACGACGGCCGACTGGGAGCAGGCCGAGCGCGTGCGCCGGCGGGTCGGAAGCACCGTGCTGTGAGGACCTTCGACTCATGGCGATGTGCCGGAGCCGCGCCGAACCTGAGGCATGCCGAACCAGCAGTCGTGGGACGTCGCGCAGCCGTGGACTTCCACGGCCGCGCGGCTGCTGCTCGCCGGCGGGCTCGGGTTCGCCGGGCTGCTGAAGCTGCCCGACCCCGCCCAGAGCGTCCGGGCGGTGCGCGCCTACGACCTGCTCCCCGAGGGCGTCGTCCAGGCCGTCGGCTGCGGCCTGCCGACCCTCGAGGTCGCCCTCGCCGTCCTGCTGCTGATCGCGCTGGCCACGCGCCTGGCGGCAGTCGGCGCGGCCGTCCTGATGGGGCTGTTCCTCATCGGGGTCGGTTCGGCCGCGGCCCGCGGTCTCACCATCGAC
>JAJAYV010000050.1 GCA_026786045.1 Frankiaceae bacterium
CGATCGGGCCGGCATCGACGCCGACCACCGACGCGCCGCGGGCGAGCAGCTCGTCGACCGCGGCCAGACCCGAGCCGCCCAGCCCGACCACGCACACGTCGGCGGTGACGGTCCCGCGAAGAGCCGGCAGCGGCGACCATCCGCCGTCCTCCCACAGGGGCACGTCGACGGCGGGGGCGCTCACGGCAGCCAGCCTACGGGCGCGACGAGCTCCGGACCTCCTCGTCCGGAGGGCGCCGGACGCTGTGCCGGCGTGCTCGCTCAAGATCTTCGGAAGGTCCCCAGGAGCCCGCTACTGGGGATCTTCCGATCATCGTGCTCGAGGGCGCCGGGCTCAGTCGTCGCCGGGGAACAGGTCGTCGAGGGCCTTGCGCTCGAGGTCGCGCCAGCGTCGTACGTCCTTGCGCGCCGTCGCGATCTCCCGGTCGGTGAGGTGGTGGGCACCGGCCTCGGTGATGGCGCAGACGTCGATCTCCAGCCCGACGCTCGGCGAGGAGACCCGGAGCGCGTCGATCACCCGCACGATGCCGACCACGCCGTGCCGCACCGAGCGGTCGACCAGGTCGATGTGGGAGAGCAGCGCACCGGCCTGCTGCGCCATGGGCGCGCCGCTGCCGACGGCGTGGAAGCCGATGTCCTCGTAGCGCCCGACCATGCCGCTGGGCGTGATCTCGACGATCCACGGCCCGCCGTCGGTCCACCCGACCGCGTGCACCCAGGCGGACGGGCCGCCCTTGAGGTCCTCGCCCGGCACCTCCGGGATGAAGTTCTCGTAGTGGTGCTTGAGCACCGGCAAGGTGCGCTCCTGCAGGGCCCGGCCGACGTCGGGCGCTGCGCAGATCGCGTCGGCCTCCTCGGAGAAGACCTTCTCCAGGTCGCCGAGGACGGCGCGGGCGCCGCTGCCGCCCCAGGCGGCGTGGGCGCCCATCTCCTGCAGCTTCTGCCCGGGGTAGCTCATGCCCCGGTCGGAGTCGGTGATCTGGGTGTCGGCCCCGATCACCACCCCGTCCGAGCAGACGACGGACACGACGACGGTCATCCGGGGCTCCGGGTGCTGGAGGTCAGGACCGCGCGTCGAGGACGAGCTTGCCCTGGCTGGCCCGGGAACGGAGGTCCTCGTGGGCTCTCCGGGCTTCGCTGAGCGGGTACGTGCCCCCGACCACCGGCGTCAACCGGCCGCTCTCCACCATCGCCAAGAGCTCGGCCATCTGCGGCTGCAGCATGTCGGGGCGGGCGAAGCAGTGCGCCAGCCAGAAGCCGACGACCGCGCGGCTGCGCGACATGAGCTCGCCGGAGTGCACCGGCTTGGGCGCCTCGCGCGAGGCCATGCCGAAGGTCGCCAGCCGGCCGAAGGGCGCGAGGGCGGCCAGCGAGGCGTCGAAGGTGGTGCCGCCGACCATCTCCAGCACGATGTCGACCTTGCGGCCGCCGTTGGCCTCGACGAGCGCGCCCTTGAGGTCGTTGGCCCTGGCGTCGACCGTGACGTCGGCGCCGAGCGAGGCCGCCAGCTCCCGCTTCTCCGGCGAGGAGGCGACGCCGATGACGGTGCCGGCGCCCCAGGCCTTGGCCAGCTGCAGCGCCAGGGTGCCGACCCCACCGGCGGCGGCGTGGACGACGACCGACTCGCCGGCCTGCAGGTGGGTGGAGGTCCGCAGCAGGTGCCAGGCGGTTAGCCCCTGGACCATGAGCGAGAGCGCCTGGCCGTCGCTGACGCCGTCCGGCAGCGGGAAGCTCATGGCCGGGTGGACGAGCGCCTTCTCGGCGTAGCCCCCGCCCATCGCGAAGGCCGCGACGCGGGTGCCGTCGGGCAGGGTGCCGACGACCTCGCTGCCCGGCACGAGCGGGAGCTCGGTCTTGGACAGGTAGGAGTCCTCGACCTGGTGGGTGTCGGCGTAGTTGACGCCGGCCGACGTCACCTCGAGCACCTGCAATCCGTCCGCGGCGACCGGGTCCGGCACCTCGACGATCTTGAGGACCTCAGGTCCGCCGAACTGGGTGATCTGGCAAGCGCGCACGGTCGGCTCCTGGGTCGGGGGGGCGATCTTCCACGAGGAACCTAGCCGCGGGCTGGCCCGCTGCGGTGAGAGGCTGACGGTCACGAGCCAGGACGCAGTCGGTGACTGCCCCGAACGGGGGAACCGGCCCGATCAGCCCCGGTGCGCGTTCCGTCCCGGTACGGGCAAGCGGACCGGCGCCTTCGTCCCGGCCCACCACCGCAAGACGGTGCGCACGACCCACCGGGTTCCGAGCACGACCCCGACGACGAGTACGACCGAGGCGACCCACCCGAGCGGTCCGTACGCCGACAGGGCAACGACCGCGGTGGTGAGCATGAGCAGCGGCCCGACGAGCACGAAGGGCATCAGCAGCGTCACCGTGCCAGCGTGACCGACCCCCGGGCCGGACGCACCTCGACCGGCGCCCGACCGGGCGGGGAGGGAGGATCACCGGGTGACCGCCCCTCCCGCCCCGACCTACGACGGCATCGACGCCCGCCCGCTGGAGGCGCCGCCCGTCGACGCGCTGCTGCTCGTCTCCTTCGGTGGCCCGGAGGCCCCCGAGGACGTGATCCCCTTCATGGAGAACGTCACCCGCGGCCGCGGCATCCCGAAGGCCCGCCTCGAGGAGGTGAGCCGCCACTACCTGGAGATCTTCGGCGGGGTCAGCCCGATCAACGCGCAGGCCCGGGCGCTCAAAGCCGCGCTCGTGGCCGAGCTCGCCGCGCACGGCCCGGACCTGCCGGTCTACTGGGGCAACCGCAACTGGCACCCCTTCCTCACCCAGGCCGTGCAGGCGATGGCCGACGACGGGCGGCGGCACGCGCTGGCCGTCGTGACCAGCGCCTTCCCGTCGTACAGCGGCTGCCGGCAGTACCGCGAGGACTGGTGGCGGGCCCGGGCCGAGGTGGGCACGGGGGCGCCGCTGATCAGCAAGCTGCGCCACTACTGGGCCGAGGAGGGCTTCCTCGGACCGGTGGCCCGCGGCGTGGCCGCCGTCGACCCCGCGCCCGACGCCCGGCTCGTCTTCACCGCCCACTCGATCCCGCTGTCCATGGCCGAGAGCAGCGGCCCGCCCGAGGTGAGCGGCGCGTACGTCGAGGCGCTGCGTGCCGCGGCGTCGGGCGTCGTCGAGCGGCTCGGCGGCACCCACGCCTGGGATCTGGTCTTCCAGTCCCGCAGCGGCCCGCCGCAGGTGCCGTGGCTCGAGCCCGACGTCGGCGACCACCTCGTCGCGCTGCACGCGCAGGGGGTGCGCGAGGCGGTGATGGTGCCGATCGGCTTCACCAGCGATCACGTCGAGGTGCTGTACGACCTGGATCTGCAGGCCCAGGAGCAGATCGCCGGCCTGGACGGCTTCACCGCGAAGCGCTCGGCCACCGTCGGTACCGACCCGGAGTTCGTCGCGATGCTGCGAGGCCTGGTCGTCGAGCGGCTGGCGGGGGAGGAGCTGCCCTCCCACGGCGCCCTGGCGACCCACGACCGCTGCCCGGTCGGCTGCTGCGCACCGCCTGCTCGCCGGCCCGCCGCCGGCCGGTAGCGTCGCCGCGCATGATGCGCGAGTGGTGGCGGGACGCTGTCGTCTACGAGGTCTACGTCCGGTCCTTCGCCGACAGCGACGGTGACGGGGTCGGCGACCTCGAGGGGATCCGGTCGCGGCTGCCGCACCTGGTGTCGCTCGGCGTCGACGCCGTCTGGCTGACGCCCTTCTACCCCTCGCCGATGGCCGACCACGGCTATGACGTGGCCGACTACTGCGACGTCGAGCCGCTGTTCGGCGACCTGCCCGCCTTCGACCGACTGCTGGCCGAGGCGCACGAGCAGGGCCTGCGCGTGATCGTCGACGTCGTCCCGAACCACACCTCGAGCGCGCATGAGTGGTTCAGGGAGGCGCTGGCCGATCCGACCTCGCCGGCTCGCAGTCGGTACGTCTTCCGCGACGGCCGCGGCGACGGCAGTCTCCCGCCGAACAACTGGCAGAGCGTCTTCGGCGGTGACGCCTGGACCCGCGTCCCGGACGGCCAGTGGTACCTGCACATGTTCGACGAGGGGCAGCCCGACCTCGACTGGGACAACCGCGAGGTGCACGAGGAGTTTTTGCGGATCCTGCGCTTCTGGCTGGACCGCGGCGTGGACGGCTTCCGCATCGACGTCGCCCACTCGCTTTACAAGAACCCCGCGATGGACGACGCCCGCGACCCTCTGCCGGGCGAGGACCCGGGCGATGTCACGAGCGCCCACGTCTGGGACCGAGAGGAGGTCCTGGCGGTGTACGAGGAGTGGCGCGCGCTGCTCGACGGCTACACACCGGACCGCATGCTCGTGGGCGAGGTGTTCCTGTTCGACGTGCCGCGCATCGCGCGCTACGTCAGCGACGAGCGGCTGCACCAGGCCTTCAACTTCACGGTGATGAGGACCGAGTGGGACGCGCCCGCGCTCCGGACGACACTGCGAGAGGCGCTCGCGCACTTCTCGCCGGGCACCTGGGTGCTGAGCAACCACGACCTCGTCCGGCACGTCACGCGCTACGGCGGCGGGTCGCTCGGCCGGCGCCGCGGGCTGGCCGTGAGCGCGCTACTGTTCGCGCTGCCCGGCTCGCCGTACCTTTACCAGGGCGAGGAGCTCGGCCTCGACGAGGCGCAGGTGCCCCGCGACCGCAAGCAGGACCCGTGGTTCCTGCGCACTGCGGGCGCGAACCCGGGGCGGGACGGCTGCCGCACCCCGATCCCGTGGGACTCCGCCGCGCCCGGCCTGGGCTTCACGACCGGCGAGCCGTGGCTGCCGTTCGGTGAGGACGCCGCCGCGCTGGCCGTCGACCGGCAGCTGACGGACTCGGCGTCGACCCTGCACGCCTACCGGCGGCTGCTGTCCGTGCGCCGCGCGCTGCTCGACGAGGGCCTGCCCGACGAGGTGGCGGAGCTGGCGACGGCCCCGGACGTGCTGGCCTACCGCCGCGGTCCGCTCGTGGCGGTGCTGAACACTGCCGCCGAGCCGGTCCAGGTCGAGCTCCCCGGCGCGGTGCTCCTCGAGGCCACCGCCGAGGGCGCCGCTGTCGCGGCCGGCATAGTGACCGTCCCCGCCGCTGCCACCGTCTGGCTCCGCGCCTGACCGTGCGCCCCCTCCCTGCGGTGAGTCACACACTTCGGTGAGTCACACCCTTCGGTGAGTCACACCCTTCGGTGAGTCACACCCTTCGGTGAGTCACACCCTTCGGTGATCCACGTGAGGTATGAGGTGGATTCACGGCCCAGAAGCACCCGGGACCTCACGTGGATCACCGGGTGTGCGGGGGCTCGGGTGCAAGGGGGCTCGGGTCAACGGACGGCGAGGTCGGCGGCGTCGGCGGCCTCGACCTCCTCGCGGGGGACGCCGAGCAGGAACAGCACGGCGTCGAGGAACGGCACCGACAGCGCGGCGTCGGCCGCCTCGCGCACGACCGGCTTGGCGTTGAAGGCAATGCCGAGCCCGGCGGCCTCGAGCATGTCGAGGTCGTTGGCGCCATCACCGATCGCGACGGTCTGCGCCATCGTCAGCCCCTGCGCGGCGGCGAACTCGCGCAGCGCCTCGGCCTTGCGGGCGCGGTCGACGACGCGTCCGAGGACCCGGCCGGTCAGCCGGCCGTCGACGACCTCGAGCGTGTTGGACAGCGCGTGGTCCAGGCCGAGCTCGGCGACGAGATCGTCGGTGACGCAGGTGAAGCCGCCGCTGACGATGCCGACCGCCCAGCCCAGCCGCTTGAGGGTGCGGATCAGCGTGCGGCCGCCGGGGGTGAGCCGCACCTGCGCCCGCACGGCGTTGACGGCGCTCACGGGCAGCCCCTCGAGCAGCGCGACGCGGGCGCGCAACGACGCCTCGAAGTCCAGCTCGCCGGCCATCGCCTGAGCGGTCACCCGCGCGACCTCGGCCTCGCAACCGGCCTGGGCCGCGAGCATCTCGATGACCTCGCCCTGCACGAGGGTCGAGTCGACGTCCAGCACGACGAGCCGGCGGGCGCGCCGCCACAGCGTCGCCTGCTCGACCGCGACGTCGACCTGCTGCGCGACCGCCTCAGCGGCCAGCTCCGCACGCAGCCGGCACGTCTCGCCGCCCGACACCAGCAGGTCGTACGCCGCGATCGGGTAGCTCGACAGCCGCAGGACCCGCTCGATGTTGGCCCCGCAGGACGCCACCCGGCGGGCGATCCCGGCCAACGCAGCGGGCGCGAGCGGGGCGCCGAGCACGGTGACGTGGTGGCGGTCGCCGACGAAGGGCGGCTCGTCGTCGGGCAGCGGGGTGAACTCCACCTCGACGTCGAGCTCGGCGGCGCGGACCTCCAGCGCCGCGCGGAGCGGCCCACCGTCTCCCGGTCCGGACACCACCACGCCGAGCAGCAGCCGGTCGTGCACGACGACCTGCTCCACGTCGGACAGGGTTGCGCCGTGCTCGGCCAGCACGTCGAACAGCGCGGCGGTCACCCCTGGGTGATCGCGCCCGGTGACCGTGAGCAGCAGGCTCATCAGCCCTGGCCGTAGGAGTTGTAGGCGGCCACGCGCGCGCGCCGGACCAGTCGTGTCAGCTCGCGCAGCGCAGCCTCGCGGGCGGAAGCCTCGCGGGTGTCGACCGCGCCGCCCAGGTCCTGCCCCGCCAGGTGCAGGACCGCGGCGAGCGAGCGCGCCTGCACGAGCAGGTCGTGCGCGCGCTGCGGGTGGCCATCCGGCAGCTCGTCGTCGTCCAGCCCCTGGCGGGCCTGCCGCCGCAGGCCGACGAGGGCCTCGGCGACGTCGGGACGCCAGCGCGCGACGTCGAGGTCGCGCAGGGCGGCGAGGCACTCGAGCAGCCCGCGGCGCAGGTCATGCTCGGCGTCGTGCAGGAACGGCCCGGGGTCCGGCCCGGCGACGACGACGTCGTACGCC
>JAJAYV010000051.1 GCA_026786045.1 Frankiaceae bacterium
AGCTAGGTGTCCGGCCCGAGGAAGCCGCGCAGCAGCGCTGCCGTGCCCGCGAGGTGCTCGGCCATCTCGCGTCGCGCCGCCGCCGGATCGCCGCCCAGGATGGCGGCCACCACGCACGCGTGCTGGTGGTCGGAGTGCTCGATGTTGGGCGGCAGCAGCGGGATGAGCTCGAGCAGCGCGTTGAGGCGGCTCCGCACGTCCGCCACCGCGCTGACGAGTGACGGTGAGCCGGCGACCTGGGCCACCGCCAGGTGCAGGCGACTGTCCAGCCGGCGGTAGCCCGTCAGGTCGGCGGCGGCGCACTCCGTCGCACACACCGCCAGGTGCTCGCGCTCGGCCCGACTCAGGCTTCGCGCCGCCGCGGTCTCCGCCGCGCCGCTCTCGAGCACCATCCGCAGGACCAGCACGTCCTCCAGTTCCCGCGCGAGATCCCGGTCCGAGCCTGGCGCCGACGGGCTCGCTGCGGGCAGCGTCCCGCGCACGAACGTGCCGCCGTACCGGCCACGGCGCGACTCCAGGTAGCCGGCGGACTGCAGCGTCCCCACCGCCTCCCGCAGAGTGGCCCGGCTGACGCCCAAGCGGTCTGCCAGCTCGCGCCCTGACGGCAGCCGCTCCCCCGGCCGGACCACACCGAGCCGGACGGCCTGCAACAACCGGCTCACCGTCTCCTCGTAGGAGTTGCCGCCGCGGACCGGCCGGAGCAGGACGTCATCGGTCAGGCCGGCCGTGCCCTGCTCGTCCGGCGCCACCGCTCTCAGGAGCCGGCGAGCTCCGCCTCGGCCTGGCGGATGGCCGCGAACTCCTCCTCCGGCGCGGCAGCGACCAGGTGGTGCCGGCTGTAGAACCAGAAGTAGGCGAGGGCGGCCAGGAACAGCAGCGCGGTGATGCCCGCGGCCTTCTCGTCGACGAAGAAGGTGGCGACGACCGCCGCCGCGGCGAGCACCAGCGCTACCCACGTCGTGACGACGCCGCCCGGTGTCCGGTAGGGACGCTCGAGGTCGGGCTCGCGCTTCCGCAGCACGATGTGCGAGAGCATCATGAGGACGTACGACACGGTCGCACCGAACACCGCGATGTTGATGAGAAGCGCGCCGTCCTCGGTGATGGCGGCGAGCAGGAAGCCGACCAGCCCCGGCACCAGCAGGGCGATGTAAGGCGTCTTGCGGGCGCTCGTCCGGGACAGGACCCGGGGGAGATAGCCCGCGCGGGACAGGGCGAACAGCTGGCGGGAGTAGGCGTAGATGATGGAGAAGAAGCTCGCCACCAGACCGGCCAGGCCCGCGTAGTTCACGAAGTCTGCGAGGAAGGTGTCGCCGCCGTAGGCCTCGCGCAGCGCCAGCGGCAGCGGGTTGTCCGACTCGGTCAGCGCGGCCGAGCCCGCACCACCGGCGGCGGTGAACAGGATCAGCGCCGCGGTGACGAGCAGGAACATCATCGCGGCGATGATCCCCTTGGGCATGTCGCGCTTGGGGTCGCGCGACTCCTCCGCGGCGAGGGGGACGCCCTCGATGGCGAGGAAGAACCAGATCCCGTACACGAAGGCGGCCAGGATCCCGGCGTAGCCGAAGGGGATGAAGTCACTGGCTCCGGCGGCGGTCGTCGGCGCGATGTCGAACAGGTTCGAGGTGCTGAACTTCGGGATCATCCCGACCACGAAGACGACCAGCGCGACGACGGCGATGGCGGTGATGAGGAACATCAGCTTCAGCGCCTCACCGACGCCGTACAGGTGCACGCCGATGAAGAGGGCGTAGAAGGCGAGGTAGATCGGCCAGCCGCTGGTCAGGCCGAACAGGCCCAGCGCCTCGACGTAGCCGCCGATGAAGACGACGATCGCGGCGGGCGCCATGGCGTACTCGATGAGGATCGCCGTCCCGGTGGCGAAGCCGCCGAGCGGTCCGAGCGCACGCCGCGCGAAGCCGTAGCCGGCCCCGGCCACCGGCAGCGCCGAGGCGAGCTCGGCGAGGCCGAAGACCATGGCGGTGTACATGATCGCCATGAGGACAGTGGCGATGAGCAGCCCGCCCCAGCCGCCCTCGGCCAGGCCGAAGTTCCACCCGGCGAAGTCGCCGGAGATGACGTACGCGACCCCCAGGCCGGCCAGCAGGACCCAGCCCGCGGCACCCTGCTTCAACTGGCGCTGCTCCAGGTAGTCCGCGCCCACCTGCTCGTATTCGACGTTCCGCTTGCCACCGGCCACGACGGGCGCTCCCTGTCCGGCACCGCGACCGTGCGCGATGCATTGGGCTGTTCCGGAACCTATGCGCGAACGGCGGAAGAGTGATCGCGTACCGCCTGCCTGTCAAGTACCCGGGCCACTATCGAGATCGAACGCTCGGGGGCGTTGACGTCGCCAGTCAGCACGTGTTGCATGACGCGCCATTGGGCCAGTTGCGCTCCGATGACGCGGCGCCCAGCTGCTCTGCCCGACCCGCGCTCCGCTCGACCGAGAAGGTGCCATGAGCCCACGCGAGGGACTGCTCAGCATCGACCAACTGCGCCGAGAGGTCGACGCGGGGGAGGTCGACACCGTCCTGGTCGCCGTGCCCGACATGCAGGGACGCCTGCAGGGAAAGCGCCTGCACGCGCGCTTCTTCCTCGACACCGTGGTCGAGCACGGGACCGAGGGCTGCAACTACCTGCTCGCCGTCGACGTCGACATGAACACCGTCGACGGCTACGCCCTGACGTCCTGGGAGTCCGGCTACGGCGACTTCGTGCTGCGCCCGGACCTGTCGACGCTGCGCCGGATCCCGTGGCACGAAGGCACCGTGCTGCTGCTGTGCGACCTCGAGACCGTCGCCGGCGGCCCGGTCGCACCGTCACCCCGGCAGATCCTGCGCGACCAGAGCGCGCAGCTGGCCGAGCGCGGTTGGATCCCAAGGGCGGGCACCGAGCTGGAGTTCCTGGTGTTCCGCGACACCTATGAGCAGGCGCAGGTCAAGCACTACGCCGACCTCGTGCCGGCCAACCTCTACAACATCGACTACTCGCTGCTCGGCACCGCACGGGTCGAGCCGCTGCTGCGCCGCATCCGCAACTCCATGGCGGGCGCGGGCATGCTCGTGGAGTCCGCGAAGGGCGAGTGCAACTTCGGCCAGCAGGAGATCGGCTTCCTCTACGACGACGCGCTGATCACCTGCGACAACCACAGCGTCTACAAGACCGGCGCCAAGGAGATCGCCGCCCAGGACGGCGTCAGCATCACCTTCATGGCCAAGTACGACGCCCGCGAGGGCAACAGCTGCCACATCCACTTCAGCCTTGCGGACGACACGGGCAAGCCCATCTTCGCCGGGGACGGCGGGGGCGACCGCGCCGGCTTCTCCCCCGTGCTGGAGCACTTCCTGGCCGGACAGCTCGCGGCGATGAAGGAGCTCACGTTGATGTTCGCGCCGAACATCAACTCCTACAAGCGCTTCGTGCCAGGCAGCTTCGCCCCGACCGCCGTCCGGTGGGGGCACGACAACCGCACCTGCGCGCTCCGCGTCGTCGGGCACGGGCCGTCCCTGCGGTTCGAGAACCGCCTGCCTGGTGGTGATGTCAACCCCTACCTGGCCGTGGCCGCCATGATCGCCGCCGGGCTGCTTGGCGTGGAGAACGAGCTGCCGCTCGAGCCGCCGTGCCGCGGCAACGCCTACACCGAGGACTCCGAGACGGTCCCGCACACGCTGCGCGACGCGCTGGAGCTGTGGGAGGGCAGCGCACTGGCCCGGACCGCCTTCGGCGACAAAGTCGTCGACCACTACGCGAACATGGCGCGCGTCGAGCTGGCGGCGTTCGACAGCGCCACCACCGACTGGGAGCGCAAGAGAGGCTTCGAGCGACTGTGACGTTGATGCAGCACGAGGTCGTGAACCCGGCGACCGAGCAGGTGATCGCCACCGTTGCCCTGGCCGACGAGCAGCAGACCGACGCCGCCATCTCGGGCGCCGCCGCGGCCTTCCCCGCCTGGCGCGACCTGGCGCCCGCGGACCGCGCGCGGCTGCTGCGCCGGTTCGCCGACGCCGTCGACGCCGACCTCGAGCACCTCGCGCAGCTGGAGGTGCGCAACTCGGGTCACACGCTGGGCAATGCGCGCTGGGAGGCCGGCAACGTCCGTGACGTCCTGCACTACTACTCCGCTGCCCCGGAGCGCCTGTTCGGCCGGCAGATCCCGGTGGCCGGCGGCATCGACATCACCTTCCGCGAACCGCTCGGCGTCGTCGGCATCATCGTGCCGTGGAACTTCCCGATGCCGATCGCCGGCTGGGGGCTCGCGCCGGCGCTGGCTGCCGGCAACACCGTGGTGCTGAAGCCGGCCGAGCTGACGCCGCTCACGGCCATGCGGCTCGGCGAGCTGGCCCGGGAGGCTGGTATCCCGCAGGGCGTCTTCACCGTGCTGCCCGGCAAGGGCTCGGTGGTCGGTGAGCGCTTCGTGACCCACCCGCTCGTGCGCAAGGTGTGCTTCACCGGTTCCACCGCGGTCGGCAAGCGCATCATGGCCGGCTGCGCCGAGCAGGTGAAGCGGGTGACGCTGGAGCTCGGCGGCAAGAACGCCAACGTCGTTTTCGCCGACGCCGATCTCGAGAAGGCGGCGGCCACCGCGCCGTACGCCGTCTTCGACAACGCTGGACAGGACTGCTGCGCGCGCACGCGGATCCTGGTCGAGCGCAGCGTTTTCGACCGCTTCATGGAGCTGCTCGAACCGGCCGTCAAGGGCATCGTCGTGCGCGATCCGTCCGACCCGGCCAGCGAGATGGGGCCGCTGATCAGCGCCGCCCACCGCGACAAGGTCGCCTCCTACGTCCCGGACGACGCACCCGTCGCCTTCCGCGGCTCGCGCCCGGACGGGCCCGGCTTCTGGTTCGCGCCGACGGTGCTGGCGCCGGTCGACGGGTCGTCGCCGGCATGGCACGAAGAGGTGTTCGGTCCGGTCGTCGCGGTGATGCCGTTCGACGACGAGGCCGAGGCGCTGCGGCTGGCCAACGACACCGAGTACGGCCTGGCCGGATCGATCTGGACCCGCGATGTCGGCCGGGCGATGCGGGTGGCCCGCGGGCTCGAAGGCGGCAACCTGTCGGTCAACTCGCACTCGTCGGTGCGCTACTCGACGCCGTTCGGGGGGTTCAAGCAGTCCGGCCTGGGCCGCGAGCTCGGGCCGGACGCGCTGGAGGCCTTCACCGAGGTCAAGAACGTGTTCTTCGCAACGGACGCTTGAGAGGCAGCCATGACCGCACGTCTGCAGGACCGGGTGGCCGTCGTGACCGGGGCCGGGAGCGGCATCGGCTTCGCGACGGCGCAGCGCTTGGCCGCCGAGGGCGCGCACGTGGTGTGTGCTGACGTCGACGAGGCCGCGGGCGGGCGCGCCGCCGAGGAGGTCGGCGGACTGTTCGTCCGCACCGACGTCACGTCCGAGGACGACGTGCAGGCGATGTACACCGCGGCGGTCCAGACCTACGGCGGGCTCGACATCGCGTTCAACAACGCCGGCATCTCCCCGCCCGACGACGACTCCATCCTCGACACCGGCCTGGACGCGTGGCGGCGGGTGCAGGAGGTCAACCTCACCAGCGTCTTCCTGTGCTGCAAGTACGCCATCCCGCACATGCAGGCCCGCGGCAGGGGATCCATCATCAACACCGCCTCGTTCGTCGCGGTGATGGGGGCGGCGACATCGCAGATCTCCTACTCGGCGTCCAAGGGCGGCGTGCTGTCCATGAGCCGTGAGCTGGGCGTGCAGTTCGCCCGCGAGGGCATCCGCGTCAATGCCCTGTGCCCGGGCCCGGTCAACACGCCGCTGCTGCAGGAGCTTTTCGCGAGCGATCCGGAGCGGGCGGCCCGACGCCTCGTGCACATCCCGGTCGGCCGCTTTGCCGAGGCCACGGAGATCGCGGCCGCGGTCGCCTTCCTGGCCAGCGACGACGCCTCATTCATCACGGCCTCGACGTTCCTCGTCGACGGAGGCATCAGCGGGGCGTACGTCACGCCGGTGTGAGCAGCCGAACGAAGTGCTCGACCAGCCGGGCGTCCTGCGGAACATGATGAGCGCTCTGTACAGACGTCTTTGATCGCGTTGTACGCTCACTACATGGAGGTCGCCATCACCGAGTTCCGTTCTGCGCTCCGGGCGTACGTCGACCGGGCGAGAAGCGGGGAGGACGTGGTGCTGACCGAGCGCGGACTGCCGGTGGCGCGCCTGGTCGCGATCGACGCCGCGCCGCTCCTGGAGCAGCTCGAGCGGGAGGGCGTCATCACCGCCACCCAGGCGCCCCGACCCCGCGCGGCGGGCGCGGCTCGGGCACCGGCGACGGGGCCGGTGGCCGACCTCGTCTCCGCGCACCGACGCTGACCCATGCTGGTCTGCTTCGACAGCAGCGCCCTGGTCAAGCTGCTCGTGGACGAGCACGGGAGCGACCTGGTGGCGCGCCTGTGGGACGACGCCGACGTGCTGGTGGCGAGCCGTCTCGTCGTCCCCGAGGTGGCCGCCGCCCTGCACGCCGCGCACCGGAGCCGCCGGCTCGACGACGGAGCCCTGCGCCTGGCGCTCACCCTGTGGGACGCCTACCTGCCCGCGCTGCGCATCGTCGAGCTCAGTCCCTCCCTGGGCCGGACGGCCGCCGGGCTGACGGTGACGCACGCGCTGGCCGGAGCCGATGCCGTGCACCTGGCCAGCGCGCTCGCCCTGGACCGGGCCGACCCGGTCCTGGCTGTGTGGGACAGCCGTCTGCACGCCGGCGCCCGCGCGGCGGGCGTGCGCACGGTCCCGGCGTCGCTGGGTGAGGAGCCGCTCTGAGGACGGGCGGTTCGGTGCGGCGACAAGGAGGTAGCGGCGCCCCTACTGCCGCTCAGCCTCGGCCGGCCAGTCCGCGAGCAACGACTCCACGACCTGCTCCTCGTGCACCGCGACACCGCGCTCGGCCATGACCTGCGCCAGCTGCGGGTCCCAGGGCGTGACCGCCGGGCGTCCGGTCAACGCCCCTCCACCGGGCGCAGCGAGGTAGGCCTCGGTCGTCATCCGCCAGGGACGAACACCCTGCCGTTCGACCAGCCAGCTGCAGATCTCCACGCCTCGCCAGTCCAGGTCGCCGTGGTAGCTCAACGTCGCGTCGAGGCGCGCCAGCAGGTCGAGCGCCACATGCGCGGGCCAACCTGCCGTGCACACCACGGCGAAGAAGCCGCCGTGGTGCAGCGCGAAAGCCTCCAGGACAGAGGGGTTCTCGACCACGAGGACAGGCCCGTTGATGCGGACCTCGCGCCGCTGCAGGTCCCACGGCGTCAGGTGCACCGGGTCGCCGCGCTCGGCAGCATCCACGAGCGGTCCACCAGCGCGCGGTCGGAGCCCCAGCGTGAGCACGCTGGTGGACACATTGTCCGCCTGCACACCCACGCTCTCCCACACTGCGCGCCGCTCGGCGGCTGTGGCCGGCAGCACGCCGGCGTTGACCCCACGCAGGACGACGGCAGCGAGCGGTTGCCCGTCGTCGAGGGCGTGCGCGTCGCCGGTGACCGCGGCCGCGAGCTGGGTGCGCAGCCGTGGCGCACCAGGCAGATGGGCACGGACCGCGACCGCGTGCTGCGCCACCTGCTCGGCATCGGCAAGCCGGCTCAGCACCCCGCTGCTGCGCAC